>JAZPZN010000018.1:0-28425 GCA_045544715.1 Oscillospiraceae bacterium
CCGACTTAAAAAGGTCGTTGGAGTATGCTTGACAAGGCTTAATGAGATCTCCTGCTCTGATTACCTTCACAGACTGCATTTCATAGCAAAAAGAGCTAACACCAAGCTGCTTGTTTTTAACAGCTTTACAGACTTTTTTAAAAATGATTCTAATGATGAAGCGGCAAAGTCTGTTTATGACCTGATGAATTTTGATATCATCGATGCTCTTATTATCAAGTGTGATAGTTTCCATAACAAGGGTGTTTATGATAATATCATTGCAAATGCTAAGATGCGTGGTGTGCCTGTTGTGCTTATTGGCGATGAGCGTGAGGGATGCAATTCTGTTTTTGCAGACTATGACAATGCTTATAAAGCACTGCTGTGTCACGTGATCCGTGAGCATGGTATAACTGATACTTATATGATAGCTGGTACAGCTGAGAACGATCCTGAGTCAGTGCGTCGTATACGTTGCTATAAAGAGGCTCTGGAGGAATGTGGCGTTCCCTTTGATGAAAGTAGAGTTGGCTATGGCGAATATTGGGAAACACCTACGAAGGATATCGTCAGAGAGCTTGCAGGGGAGGGTAAAACACCTCCTAAGGCTATTTTTTGTACTAATGACTACATGGCTTTTGCTGCCTGCGAGGAGCTTGTAAAGTGTGGCTATAATGTTCCTGATGATGTAGTTGTGACAGGCTTTGATGGAGTGCCTGCATCTGAGCATTTTTCACCCCAGCTTACTACTTGCAGCGAAAATCTTGAGGCACTTGCGATGCTTACAATGGAAGCAGTGCATAATGCTATTCAGGATAACAGTACGCAGCGTGTATATAAAAACCAGTTTATACCGATAATCTCTGAATCATGTGGCTGTCGCCAGCTTTCTCACGAACATTTCCGAGAGACTGCTGCTACGCTATATCAAAACATCGATCAGATGGAGATACACGAGGATTTCGTTTTTGCGAAGATCGACAAGATGCTCGAGATCAATGATATTAACAGCCTGTATTCTACAATTTCATCTGTTATTTTGCAGAACTCATACGCATGCTTTAACAGTAACCTTGTGTCATCTGTAATGGAATACAGCAATGTGTTACTAGGCGGTCCTTTTTCCGAGCAGATGACTGTTATTTCTTCCGAGTATACATATCACGAGGAGGAAAAGATAACACATTGCAGCAGCGCTGATATGGTGCCTTATCTTGCTGAGTGGACCGATGATGATACTACCTGTATTATTACTGCTATCCATGTTGAAGGCAGGGTGTGCGGATATTATGCTGTAAAGACAGAATCGCTGATGTATACAAAGCAGCGTTTGAAGCGTGTGCTCAAGGCAATAAATATTGCGCTCAATGTTGCTATTAATCATTTCCGTCAGGCTCGTATGCGTGTAAGGATCGAAAATGCTACATTGTACAACAATGTTACAGGTATGCCCAGTATCAGGGGCGCTCTTAAGTGGTTCAAGGATTTTTCTGACGAGCCTGTTAATCGAACCAAAACCCTTTCCGTTTCTGTCTATGGCTTGCCGAAATATACATACATCTATGAAAATTACGGCATTGAAGCTGCTGAGGAGGCTGTGCGCTTTGTCGGCGAAGCACTAAAAACTGCTAATCCTTCGGGCTGCTTTGTTTCGCATATCTCAGAGGGTGAGTTTGCTGTTATTAATTACTATAATGACTCTACTATGATAAGTGAGACTATTAATAAGGCAACAACAACATTCTTTACTATCATTGAGGGTTATAATTCTACCAATGGAAAGCCGTATTTTACAGAGGTAAACTGTGGTTGTACTGTTGTTGAAGGCGACTGGACTGGTTCACTTGAAAGCTATATCAAGTTTGCCAAAGCCGAAATGTATATGAATCGCCTGCAGTCCGGACTAAGCCCTGCGGTAAAGGAGCAGGCAACACCAAACGAGTTTTACAAGGTGTTTGATTTGCTTGTTGCTAAAAATCTGTTCAACTATCATTTCCAGCCAATCGTCAGCGCAAAGTCAGGAGAGATATTTGCTTATGAAGCTCTTATGCGTACTGATCCCAAAATCGGCTTAAATCCTATGCAGGTGCTTGACACAGCCAGAGAGTATCATCGTCTGTATGATATCGAGAAGGCAACAATGTTCAACATCATGGCGAGATATGCAGCTGATCGTGAAAAATTCGGCAATGCTATGGTATTTATTAATACCATCCCTGGTCATTTTTTGAATCAGGAGGATCTTAAGGAGCTTTCGGATAAATATAGTGAGCACATGGATAAGTTCGTGTTCGAGCTTACCGAGCAGGGAACTGTATCTGATGAGGAGCTTGCAAGTATCAAACTTCTTAGCGGTACCAGTGATGCCAGCCATATAGCCATTGATGACTATGGCACGGGTCATTCTAATATTGTTAATCTGATGCGTTATGCGCCAAAAGTAATAAAGATAGATCGTTTCCTTATAAGTGACATCGAGAAAAACGAGAATAAGCAGATGTTCGTCCGCAGTACGATCGAATTTGCACGTATTAACAATATCAAAGTGCTTGCAGAGGGTGTTGAAACTTCAAACGAGCTTCGTACGGTCATCGATCTTGGCGTTGATTTTATTCAGGGTTACTACACCGCAAGACCTGCGGCTGAACCTATTCCGTCGATTGCAGAGGATATCCGCAACGAGATAATTAATGCAAATCCCATATATGACAGATCTGCAATGTAAATACACAAGCCGCCTATGTGACAAAGGCGGCTTTTTTATGCAGTGGTTCGGTTGACTGTTTTTACATTTTTTATCTGTTTTTTGACAAAGTGCAAAGCTATCTTTGAGGTTTATCAAAGATGGCTTATTTTTAGAATGAGATAGTTATTTTAGTGCCGATTCCCTCGGTACTCTCAAGCTCAACTGATGCATTGTGGAATGCTGCACCATGCTTTACTATTGAAAGTCCCAGACCAGTGCCTCCGATGCGACGAGAGTGGCTCTTGTCAACACGATAGAAGCGCTCGAATACACGTTCCTGGGCATTTTTAGGTATACCTACACCTGTATCTGACACGCAGACTTTTCTGTTACCTACGGTGATGTTGACACTGCCATTTTCCTTGTTGTATTTTATTGCATTGTCAGCCAGATTGAATATCATCTCCTCAATGATGGCAGGAGCACCGAAAATAACTGAGCTTTCTCCTTCAATACAAACTGATATACGTGCTTTTTCAGCGGCATATTGAAGCCTGTTTGCGACATTTTTCGCTATAAGAAGAAGATCAGTGTCGCTTTTTTCGATTCCGCTGCCGCCCTCATCAAGACGTGATAGCTTGATGATATCATCAATCAGTGTTATCATGCGCTGTGATTCGCTGCGGATAGTTTCAGAAAATCCTCTGACATCTTCCGGCTTAACTATACCTCCACAAAGCATATCGGATATTCCGTAAATCGTCGTCAGCGGAGTTTTCAGTTCATGCGATACGTTAGATGTAAATTCACGTCTGAGCAGCTCACGTCTTTCTTTTTCAGTCACATCGAGTATGATTATGACAATTCCTGTCACCTCTCCACCGTGGAATACGGGGTTAGCCACGATGTGGTATTGCTTGTCGCTGATCTCCATAGGCTGCTCGCTGTGGTCGCCTTTCAGTGCTGCTTCAACTGCTTTCCTGAAGCTCTCAGTGCGGTTCAGTTCAAGCACGCTTCTGCTTTTGCCTGCGTCTTCCTCAGTTGCATCGAGTATTCTAAGGGCTGCACTGTTATGTGACAGTATCTCAGTCTTGTTGTCGATTATAAGAAATCCCTCGCTCATATTTTCGGTGATGATGCTGAATTCCTTTTGCTGTCGCTTGAGTTTCTGCATCTGTACACTTATCCTGCTGTTTTGTGCACGTATCTTCTGCACAAGTGGAGCAAGCTCTTCATAAGGCTCATCGAGCTCAGGAGCATTGAGGTCTATCTCGTTTATTGGATGTGTAATATGCCTTGCGATGGTACTTGAAAGCAATGCAGCTGCAATTATTGTAAGTATCAGCACAAATACCATTGGCTGCAATACACCGAGCACCAACGTCCAGACCGAGTTTACTTCAGTGGCGATGCGGATTATCCTACCGTCATCCATCATTTCGGCATAGTAAAGGGTATGCATACCTATCGTGTCAGAGTATCTTGAGCTTTGCCCTTTGCCGCTGTCTAATGCTTCCAACACCTCTGCACGGTTGCTATGATTATCCATGTTGATAAAATCGCTTTCGCTGTCATAGCTTACCGTGCCATCTGGGTCGATGATAGTAACACGGTTTGTTGAGTCTGACAGCCTAGCAAGATAAGCATCACCATCGTTAGAAATGCCATTTGAGATAAGGTGTGCATGATTCTCCATTTCTGAATACACGATGCCATTAAAGTAGTCATACAGTATCCCTATCAGAAAGCTGCCGCATAGAATGATGACTATTAAAGCAACTGATATCATTCCTGCGAATATTTTTTGGGTCACGGCTCGTCCTCCTCAACGCTGAAGCGATAACCGAGACCCCTTACGGTCTCCACATATTTTCCACACACACCCAGCTTTGAGCGCAGCGTGCGTATATGTACATCCACTGTCCTGCTTTCGCCGTCGAAGCTGTATCCCCATATTTCCGATAGTAAACTGTCACGTGTTAGCACTTTCCCACTGTTTTTGACCAACAGTAAAAGCATCTCGTACTCTTTGAGGGTGAGGGTAACATTTTCTCCGTCAGCCTTTATCTGATGTTTGGCAGGGCTTATGAACAGCTTTCCGCATAGATAGTCGCTGTTATCAGGCTTTGTGCGTCTGAGCAGTGCCTTTATACGTGAGATAAGCTCCATAGTGCCAAAGGGTTTTGCAATGTAGTCATCAGCACCGCTGTCAAGTCCGACTACCTTATCATATTCTGTTGATTTAGCAGTGAGCATGATTATGGGGAGGTGCTTTGTCTCGCTGCGCTCACGGAGCTTTGATAGAATATGCAGCCCATCTTCATCGGGAAGCATAATATCCAGCAACACAAGCTCGGGCAGGATGGTGTCTATAGCTTTCCAGAATTCTTTAGGATGGCTGTATCCCACTGCTTGAAAGCCTGAGCTGTTGAGCGCATATATCACAAAGCTGCGAATATTGTCATCATCTTCAAGAAGATATATCATGTCAAATACATTCCTTTTCGTTTCGGTGTACACCCGTCACGGAATACTCCACCCACTCTGCGATATTTGTAGCATGGTCGCCTATCCTTTCAAGGTATTTAGCGATCATCATGATATCCAGACAGTATTCTCCGTTTTCGGGAGTTTCAGCGATGAGGGCGATAAGCTCCTTTTTTATCTTTATGAACAGCTCATCGACCTTATCATCTTCTATTATAACACATTCTGCGGCATTTGTATCACTTTTTACAAAAGAATTTATACTTTCTGTTACCATTTTTACCGCAGCCTCTGCCATCTCCTTGATATGCACCTTGCCGAATATGTTTTCATTGTTGATAAATCGGGTTATCTCTGCAATATCTGCTGCCTGATCTCCGATACGCTCCATGTCGCTTATCATCTTCAGTGCTGAGGATATCACTCTAAGATCCTTGGCGACTGGCTGCTGCCTTAACAGAAGCTTCATGCAGTAGCTTTCTATCTCTCTTTCTTTTTCATCGATCTCCTTTTCGGTGGCAAATGCCTTACTAACCATTTCGCTGTCACCGTCTAACAGAGCTTTTACTGCGCAGGTGATAGCGACCTCACAGAGTGCGCCCATTTTAATCATCTCTATATTTAGTTCTTCTAGCATCTCATCAAATTTTATTCTCATTATCTCACTCCTATCTATTAACCAAATCTGCCCGTAATGTAATCCTCAGTGCGTTTGTCTTTTGGCATTGAGAACAGTGTCTCGGTATCGCTGAATTCAATCATATCACCCAACAGAAAAAATGCAGTTTTATCGGATATTCTCGCTGCCTGCTGCATATTGTGTGTCACCATGATCATTGTGTATTTGTCTTTAAGATGTACCGTCAGCTCCTCTATTTTTGAAGTGGAGATAGGGTCCAGGGCAGAGGTGGGCTCGTCCATCAGCAATACCTCTGGCTCCACTGCTAGGGCACGGGCGATGCAGAGCCTCTGCTGCTGACCACCCGAGAGGCCCAGTGCACTTTTATTGAGCCTGTCTTTAAGCTCATCCCAGATTGCAGCATCACGCAGCGATCTTTCCACTATGTCATCAAGACGTGATTTTGAGCGCACTCCGTGGGTACGAGGCCCGTATGCAATGTTATCATAAATACTCATGGGGAAAGGGTTGGGCTTCTGGAATACCATTCCAACTCGCTTTCTAAGGTTGTTGATATCCATATCGCCGTAGATGTTTTCGCCGTCGAGCAGTATTTCTCCTGTTATCCTGCAACCTTCCACAAGGTCGTTCATGCGGTTAAGGGATTTTAGAAGTGTCGACTTTCCACAGCCCGATGGGCCTATAAATGCTGTTATTTCATTTGCTGTAATGTTCAGGTCAATACCCTTGAGTGCTTTGAAATCCCCATAATAGAGTTCCATATTTTTTATTGAAAACTTGTACATATATTCTCCTTAATCGCACTTACATGAGAGTTTCTTAGCTACAAAGCCTGACAGTGCGTTTATGCTGATGACCAGTATTAACAATACTACCGCAGATGCGTGTGCCTGCTCTGTATACAGACCTTCCGACAGCAGTGCATACATGTGCACTGACAACGTCCTTGCCGAGTCTGTAAGATTGCTTGGTACTGCTGCGTAGGTACCTGCAGTGAAGATCAGTGCTGCACTTTCGCCTACGATGCGACCTATCGCAAGGATAACACCTGAAAGGATGCCAGGTACAGCACTTGGTAGTACTATCCTAAAAACAGTTCTCAGCCGTCCTGCGCCAAGACCGTAGCTTCCTTCACGATAGCTGTCAGGAACGGATAACAAAGCTTCTTCAGTGGTGCGTATGATGAGCGGAAGGATCATTATTGCAAGGGTTATTGCTCCCGATATCATCGAGTAGCCAAGCCCTAGTGTGATGACGAACAGCAGATATCCAAAAAGACCATATACTATCGAGGGTATACCCGAAAGAGTTTCCGCAGTAATGCGGATGATTTTTACGAGCTTACTGCCACGCTCAGCGTATTCAACTAAGTATATGGCGGCAAATATCCCTACCGGTACTGCAAGTAGCAGCGATAACACTGTCATTATCACAGTGTTGATAATGGCAGGTGTCATAGAAACATTCTCGCTTGTATATTCCCATGCAAATATAAGGGGGGAATGGGTAACGAGTGCAGGAATACCTTTAAGTAGAATATATCCTACCATCAGTACTACTACCCCAATTGAAATTAGAACTGCCGATAGCATCAATAGCTTAAGTATCAAGGAAAGGGGGCTGAACCTGTATTCACGGATTTTTTGAAGCATTGTACGATGGTTTATAGGCTTTGAGCTGTCTGTAATAGGATGAATAAAGGAAGTTTTTGCAATTATCATGGTATCACCTTAATCCTTTTTATTGTTCTTGATGATGGAAAACAGCATATTGATGATTAGGATAAACACAAACAGCACCACTGCTGTTGCAATAAGAGCATCACGATGCAGGTCAGCCGCATAGCCCATTTCGAGTACTATGTTAGCGGTGAGCGTGCGCACACCCGAGGTCACAGAGGAGGGGAGAATGCTTTGATTTCCGCAGACCATTACAACCGCCATAGTTTCGCCGATAGCACGTCCTATTCCCAGTATTACGCCTGCCATTATGCCTGTTTTAGCGGCAGGCAACATTGCAAAGAACACGCTGCGCTCTGCAGTAGCACCGAGTGCAAGGCTGCCCTCGTAATAGCTCTCTGGGATTGCTCTGATAGCTGATTCAGATACTCCGATGATCGTTGGTAGTATCATTATCCCCAGTAGCAGGGAGGCTGTCAGCATATTTTTTCCACTGCCGCCGAAATTCTGCATGAACGGAACAATTACCATTAGGCCGAAGAAACCGTATACGATCGATGGAATACCTGCCATAAGCTCTATTGCAGGCTTGAGCAGTTTATATAGCGGGGCAGGGCAGAACTTTGCCATATACACTGCGCACAGCAGTCCGACGGGAACACCAATAAGGATAGCTCCAGCGGTGACATAGATGCTTCCAACTATCATTGGAAAGATACCGAACTTGCCCTCAAGCGGCTTCCAAGTTTGCCCCAGCAAAAAGTCGAATGCTCCTATCTCTGCTATGGCAGGCACACCATTGGCGAACAAAAATACGCATATCACAGCGACCGCCGCCACGGAGATGCAAGCCGAGATAAGAAAAACTCCGTGCATTACGCTTTCTTTGTACTTGTGCATAATTAATACCTTTCATATATCCGTATTTCCATAAAGCCACCGAAAGTGATACCAGATAAAGGCATCTATCAGTGGCTAGTGATATTATTTTATTTGATCTCCGCCCAGTCTCTGATATCTCCTGTATAGATAGCCTTTATTTCCTCGGAGGAGAGGTCGTCTATTGTATTCTCGCTGTTGACGATAACTGCGATACCGTCTAGGGCGATGACTGTAGAGATAAGTCCTTCAGCTATTTCGCTCTCTTTAACATCTCGTGAAGCCATGCCGATATCGCACGCACCCTCGATAGCACTTGTTATGCCTGCTGAGGAGCCTGTTTGCTGTATCTCGATAGTTACACCTTCGTTTAGTTCCTTATACCTGTCAGCCAGCACCTCCATTACGGGAGCTACTGATGTAGAACCTGCAACAACGATCGTTCCCTTAAGTCCGGCAGGGGCGTATTCGCTATTGTAGGAGGCACTGATATAGCCCTTTTCTTCAACTATATCCTGACCTTCCTCGCTCATTATGAATGTTACAAAATCTGCTGCAAGCTCACTGATATCGGCATTTGTTACGATATTGAAAGGGCGGGATATCTTGTAATTGCCGTTTTTAACGTTTTCTATTGTTGGTGCAACTCCGTCAACGCTTACGACCTTCACCTCTTCGCCTAGAGAACCGAGGGAGATATATCCAATAGCATTGATATTGCTGATAACTGACTGGATAACAACGCTTGTGCTGTTGGATATCTCTGCGGTGGCAACGGTGTTGTCGATGTTATCTACAGTGATTTCCATAAGTTCAGTGAATGCGCTCCGTGTGCCTGAGCCGTCCTCACGTGAGATAACAGTGATAGCACTGTTGTTATTGCAGGCCGTGAGTGTGATCGCTGTAATTGCAACAGCCGAAAATGCGGAAATAATGTTTTTAGATTTCATAATTACCTTCCTTGTTGTGGTTATCGTACTTTTACTGTACGATAAAATTATATATCATGAAGGTAAAATGTAATACCATAGTTTTGTAAAATTTAGGTAAAATATGGAAAATAAAAACACCGCTGAACACAGCGGTGTAAAATATATCTTTGTTGTCACACTACCTCATAAAGGGCAGCTGCATCGTCTTTTTTAGTGTATTCCTTAACATCAAGTACATGAACCTTTAATGGCTTTGCGCCGATGTTTATCTCGATGATGTCACCTATCTTTACATCGTAGGATGCTCTGGCTACCTTACCGTTAACGGTCACTTTTTCGGCGTCGCAGGCCTCGTTAGCTACTGTTCTTCTTTTGATAAGGCGGGAAACCTTCAGATATTTATCAAGCCTCATGATATCCTCCTAAAGCAAAAGCGGCATGCAATGTGCCTGCCGCTTATACTAACAAAACTAAAGCTTAGATTACTTAGCTACAGCGTCCTTCAGAGCCTTACCAGCCTTGAAAGCGGGAACCTTTGTAGCTTCGATCTTGATCTTCTTGCCGGTGCGGGGGTTGATACCCTGTCTAGCAGCACGCTCACGAGTCTCAAATGTACCAAAGCCTACGAGCTGAACACGGTCGCCTGCAGCGAGTGCATCAGTGATAGCTTCTACAACTGCTGCGAGTGCCTTCTCGGAATCCTTCTTGGAAAGATCGGTCTTTTCTGCGATTGCTGTTACTAATTCTGCCTTTGTCATGTTTTTAAACCTCCAAAAAATCTATCTAACGGTCATTGACCGTTGAAAACTATGTTCATCCTCTCGAGGAGGTCATCCTCGGAGCAGTCATCGAGGGAACGACCCTCTGCCTTGAAGCTTTCCTCAAGCTTTCTAAATAGCATTATAAACCGATTTGTCGAATATGTCAAGGCTTTTTCGCTATCATTTTTCAATATTCTGCTCAAATTGCAGGATGAAAGCAACATTTTACCTAAGATCTCCTGATTGTGTGCATTATCTGTATTGAAATCTGCAGCTTCAAGCTTGTCTAAAGCAGAGCGTATCTCATCTGCGCATGCCTTAGCATTGTTGACTGGCAACCCTGCACGGCTTGCACGTTTACAGATCTTTTCGCCTCTCAGCAGGGCAGGGAAATGCTTAGGCACGCTTTCAAGGGTATCTGTATAAGTCTCTTGATTTTTGCTCTTCTGCTTGAGTGCATCCCAGTTTTTGAGTATATCGTCTGTGCCATTGACTTTAACTTCACCAAAAACGTGGGGGTGGCGATACACGAGCTTTTGACAGATATCATTGCACACATCATCAAAATTGAAGTTATCATTCTCTTTTTCAATTTGTGTATGGAAAACTATCTGCAGCAGCAGATCTCCCAGCTCCTCACGTAGAATTGCAGGATCGTTGCTGTCGATGCCTTCGCATACCTCGTATGCCTCTTCAATAAGGTCAGTGCGGATAGATTCGTGAGTCTGTACCTTATCCCAGTCACATCCGTTTTCGGAACGAAGCACTGCCATTATCTCAAGAAGATCATTGATATCGTATCTGTCTTTAAACTCGAACATAATTCACCAAGCCTTTTAATATGCGGTTTTTGACGACCTTTAATATATTACCCTATTTTTTGTGATTTTGCAAGTGTTTTTGCGAATTTTTTTTTATTTCCGAATTAATTATTTATTTTTTACAAAAACGAATGTTGATATTAGTAATAATAGATAAACAAACCCGCCTGAGAGCACTGAAATAGCCACTGCAGCAAGCGACGGTAGTTGATTTTCTGCGATTCGGTGTACTAAAAAAGCGGTCGCTGCACATACGACTCCACTGAAAGCGGGTACTGCGCACGCACTGAATATGCCCAGCTTTCTGCCTAGATGTTTCTTAAGTATTAAAGCGGCACATACAGCAGTGATGAGATAACTCAAAGCGGATGCCATAGCTGCTCCAGTGATATTGATCTGAGGTATATTGATGAGCAGAGGATTTACAACCAGCTTTACTCCAACCGAAATGCTCATCAAAATAAGCGGAATATGTGCTTTTCCGATCGCTTGCATGACTCCGAATAGTGAAGAAGACAGTATCATAAAAAAACCGCAAAGGCATAATACAGTGAACGGTGGAATACAAACACCTACCTCTGCAGTACGTGAGGGATACAAAAGGCTGAGGATAGGTTCACCGAGCGCAGCTGCTCCAAAGCACGCAGGAAACCCGATCGTTGCTGAGGTTTTTAGCATCGTCCTAACATGATGTGTTATGCGGTCATTTTCCCCCTTTTCCCATGCTGCGGCTATCTCAGGTGCTGAGGTCTTTTCTGCCATGCACGCAAAGGATGGTATAAGCATAAATAGTGACATTGCGATACCTGTATAGCTGCCATACATAAAGTTTGCGAGTCTATCCATACCTCCGCAGGCATCAACAGCGTCTGCGTAGGCTCGTGCAAAGTAGGTGCTGTTAGATGCAACTGCGTTGCTGATGCTGTTTGTGACGGTCAGCAGATCGACGAAGGATACGCAGTTCATCACCAGTGAAGCTGCTGCGATTGGCAGCACCTGTATGAGTATGTTTTTGGCTGTATCTCGTTGAGAGTACCTCTGCGGAGGTTTGTTGCGGTCTGTTTTTCTGCGTCTGTCGATGATGATAAGGGACAGCAATCCTGCAAGCTCGCTTATTGATACAGCTGCTATTGCAGCAGCTGCTGCATAGGGCAGAGCTGCATTGTGAGCCTTTTCATAGCTGTTCACAATTTCTCCGAATACATCAAGTCCCATTTCAAATCGATGCTTCGCATAGTACATGACTCCGTATGACAGCGTCAGTCCAAATACGGCTCTGGCTATTGATTCGGTCACTGCGGCAGCAGCTGAAGGTATGATCTCATTCAAACCTTCATAATAGCCTCTCAGTACGCATGCAATGCAACAAAGCAGTACTGCTGGTGCAATTGCTATGATGGCTGGTGTGCTTTCTGGAGAGTTAGCAAATAGCAGTGCAAAGGGGTATGCAGCCAGCAATATTGCAACCATTCCGATAAAGCCGATGCCAGTGAACATCCTTAGTGCTGTTCTTTTTACTGCAAGAGCGGTTTCGCATCTGCCAAGTGCCATATTTTGCGCTGTCATCCGCATCATTACAGTAGGTACTCCTGCTGCTGCCAGTGCCAGTATCGGTGAATAAAGCGCATAGGCGGTTGAAAAATAGCCCATGCCTGTTCCACCGAGGATGTTTGCCAGTGGTATCTTGAACACTGCTCCTACCACCTTAGTCACCGCCATTGATATGAAAAGAATAGCAGTGTTTTTTATGTAGCTGTTAGGTTTCATGTGATATCCCTTCCTTATAACTTGTCTTGTAAAGGATATTTTTTGTGAAAACAGATTATGCGCATTTACAATAACTCATATAAAAATTGAGTACAATTATTGAAAATTGACCTTGAATTTGTACAGTCTATGTGCTAAAATAAAATGGATAATAGATAAAGAAAGGTAACAACAACTATGACACCCCATGATTACAAGGTAACAAAGATAGACGGCGAATATGCCACGCTTACCGATACAGACAGCGGAGAAGAGCTTTTTATTGCACTTTTCCTTCTCCCTGACGGAGTTGACATTGGCACTCTGCTCCATTATGAAAATCTCAGCTATGAGATAATAGGTTAAGGGGTGAGATTATGCCTTTGATGCTGCTGGTTGTAGCGTGTTACACCGCTTGTTCGCTCAGTGATAAATATGCGGTGGCAAAGCTAAAATTTGATGGAAATGTGCTGACTTTCCTTATGGCGGCGGCTACTTCGCTTTTTATGCTCTTCTACCTTCCGTTTGACAGCTGTCTGTTTACACTTTCGTGGCAGAGCTTCACTGCTGTAATTTTGATGGCTTGCTCAAAATGGTTTGAGTTTCAGCTTGCCGCAGTAATTTTGCAGGAGATGAGCGCCTTTGAGCTGAAAGCG
The DNA here is from genome assembly GCA_045544715.1 of Oscillospiraceae bacterium. Taxonomy (GTDB): domain Bacteria; phylum Bacillota; class Clostridia; order Oscillospirales; family Ruminococcaceae; genus CAG-115. Next base: position 13,270 of record JAZPZN010000018.1, read on the forward strand.
TGGCTTGGACTTACTGTTTTTCTCAGTTATGCTACAGACATTATAAGCGGAGCTGCCTCACTAGGTATCAATACTGCATGGAAATTCGGGTTCATCGCAGTGACCGCAGCAGGCTTGTTCCTTATTGCAAAGTCGGGCGGAAAGAAGATAGACTATAAGAGGATAGCTTTCCCACTTTGCGGATATCTGCTGGCAAAATACGGTTACGGGCTTATCGTAAACCTTACGAAATCCTACATATCCCCGACGCTTTCACTTTTTTCGGCACTTGTGCTGCTGGCGATAATCCTTGCTTTCAAGGTGCACCCTCTACAACTTTTCAGAGAGAAAACAAAGGGAGCACTGTTCGTATCCCTCACAAAGATACCGAATGTTATAGGTCTTGTATGCGAGAATATCGTAGCTACCCAAAGCATGGCTAATTACTCTTTTATCCAGCCTATGATACTCGTTGTGCTGTTTTTTATTGGAATCATTAGACGTGAGGAGTGCACTAAGCTCAATATTGCAGGCGGAATCATCTGCATAGCAGGAATAATAGGTTTTCAGTTATTTTAATATTAGATAAAGTAGAACAAAAGGAAACTATACAATGAAAGATCTTACAAAAGGAAATCCTTTTAAGCTAATACTTATGTTTGCGTTGCCAATACTGTTTGGCAGTATCTTTCAGCAGGCATACAATCTTACGGACACTATAATAATTGGTCAGCAGCTTGGCAAGAGTTCGCTGGCTGCTGTTGGCTCTACAACTGCGGTTGTGTCACTGATGTTCAGCACGATAAACGGACTTGTTACAGGCTTTTCGGTTATAATCGCTAAAAACTTCGGTGCAGGCAATTATGATGAGATGCGTCGCTCAATTGCACGTACTATCACATTTGCAGGCTCTACTGCAGCTCTCATCATTGTTGGGATGCTGCTGTTCATCGAACCACTGCTGAGTGCTCTTGACACTCCCGATGCTATCTTTGCAGAGGCAAAGACTTATCTTCAGATCGTGACTATCGGTTTGGTGGTCACACTCATTTACAATCTCGAGTCGGGTATACTTCGTGCGGTGGGTGACAGCGTAGTACCGCTGGTCATACTTATTATATCTGCAGTGCTGAATATAGGGCTTGACCTGATGTTTGTCTGTGTGTTACACTGGGGTGTGGCAGGCGCAGCATGGGCTACGGTACTGGCACAGCTCATATCAGCTTCTGTGTGTCTTATCTATCTTGTAAAGCGCAGGCCATTCCTTGTTATCAAGCCCAAGGATTTTACATTTGAGATACACAGCTCTCTTGAAATGCTCAGTGCTGGTTTTGGTATGGCGTTGATGTACTCGATAGTAGATATAGGATCTATAGTGCTTCAGAATGGCATCAACGGTATGGGTGAGGACATAATTGCCGCTCACACTGCTGCAAGAAAGATACTCAGTCTTATGCTTATGCCGTTTTCAGCTATTGGTGCTACTATGGTCACATTTACAGGGCAGAACAGGGGCGCAGGTAAATACACACGTATCGGAAGAGGTATCCGTGATGGCTTGCTTATCTCCTTTGGCTGGTCAACTATAGCATTATTGCTTATCTTCACGGTAGGCAGATTCTTAGTGGGCATGATAGTGCCAAATGAAGATGTAGATATTGCAAACACTGCTCTCAGCTATTTGCAGTGGAATATACCGTTCTTCTATCCGTTGGCGATATTGTTAGGGTTGCGCAGCTCGCTTCAGGGACTCGGCAAGAGTCTTGTTCCCATTATTGCAAGCGTAATAGAGCTTTTGTGGAAGGTTTGCACCGTGCTTATTATGATACCTCAGCTCGAGTATTTCGGAGTTATTCTCTCTGAGCCGATAATATGGACAGTATGCGCAGTGCTTGTAGGAATAATAACTATCATTACTCTCCGGTCGATGCCGCAGGCAGATCTCGGCGAGGATGTTGAGAAAGGAAAAGTATTATGATAAAGGAACTCTCTGACAAGCTTATCGACAATATCTCCCTTGCTGTAAAGGGCAAGAAGGGAGAGCTGAAGCTGATCGCAGCAGCCCTCTTTGCAGGTGGCCATGTGCTGCTTGAGGATGTACCTGGAACGGGTAAAACAATGCTTGCAAGGGCACTGGCGAGATCTGTAGATTGTGGCTTTAGAAGGATACAGTTTACACCAGACCTGTTGCCATCTGACATTACAGGAATTAATTTTTACAACATGAAGGAGCAGGAATTCGTGCTGCGAAAGGGCCCTGTTTTCACAAATATTATCTTAGCTGACGAGATAAACAGAGCCACTCCACGAACTCAGTCTGCTCTTCTGGAGTGCATGGAGGAACGTCAGACTACTATCGATGGCGAAAGCTATCCCATGTCTTCTCCCTTTTTCGTTATTGCAACGCAGAATCCTGCTGAGATACAGGGAACCTATCCTCTTCCTGAGGCTCAGCTTGACCGTTTTATGATAAGGCTTGCCCTCGGTTATCCTGACAGGGCTGATGAGATAAAGGTAATCAGTGATAGCCGCAGTTTTACGGTAGTAGATGGACTTTCTTCAGTGTGCAGTTCAGACGAAATCATAGCTGCTCAGCGTGAGCTTGACAGCTGTAAAGTTAGTGACGCTGTCTGCGGTTACATAGCAGATCTCGCAGCGGCAACACGCAGTCATGCAGGTGTAAAGCTGGGACTTTCCACCCGTGGTGCTGTTGCACTCAAGCGCATGGCTTGTGCTATGGCAATGGTGGAGGGTAGGGATTATGCAATGCCGCAGGATGTTATCGCAGTGGCTCCCTATGTTATCAAGCATAGGCTGATATGCAGGGGCTATTCTGTTACAGGCGGTGCTGAGAAGGCGGCAGACGAGGTGTTGCGTCAGGTACTTGACAGTGTTGCGGTTCCTACCGAAACAGTCGGTGAATAGACATGGAGCTTTTGATAATGGCATTGATACTGGCTGCGGTGCTTGCCGTACAGTATCTTATATATAATCGTTGGGGACTAAAAGACCTCAGCTACTCGCTTACGATAAGGCAGACTGAAGCATTTGAGGACGAGGAGATCGAGATAATCGAGGAGATAGAAAACGCTAAGGCTTTGCCGCTACCGTGGATAAGAACTGAGATCAACTGCTCACGCTGGCTGTCTTTTTATGGTCAGCAGGTAGGCAGAGATGCACAGAGGGGCTTCGTGTCCAGCATCTTCATGCTCAAGGGTTATCAGAAATGCCGCAGAGTGTGGCGGGTCAAGTGCGAGAAGCGAGGTGTGTTCTCGATTGAGGATGTAACGGTGTCTGTCAGCGATCTGTTTGGGTTGACAAGACCATCTTCGATGATAAAGCTGTCGCAGACAGTGAGAGTTCTTCCGTCGCCTGCAAATATGGAGGCTGAAGCTATTTCTGCTCAGGCTTACATAGGTGATATAGCTGTCAAACGTTTTGTGCTCCCCGACCCGTTCGTTATCAGCGGAGCCAGAGAATATACCGGCAGAGAACCTATGAATCGCATTCACTGGCAACAGACTGCACGTACAGGCAGTCTTATGGTATACAATAATGAGTACACTACTGAGCGACGTGTGCTGATTGTGCTGAATCTTCAGCGTAATCAACTCAGTGAAACGCAGCGCTTGACTGTATCTACAATGGAAACTCAGATCAAAGGTGCAGCATATATGCTGGATGAATGCTATAAGACGCATACAACAGTGGCGCTTACGGCGAATGCAAAAGAGCCTATCATGTGTGACAGCGGAGAGGGATATGAGCACACTATCGATATCCTGAGACGGCTTGCGGAGCTAAAAAACAGCTGCGGCAGTCACATTGAGAGCTTTATTGATGCTCTCGATATATCAGAGTATACCGACATAGTTTTCATAAGCAGCTTTATGACAGAGCGACTTTGTGAGCGTTTCAGCCGCTTAAATGAGAGCGGTAAGAGCGTGATCGTTTTTTCTACAGATTTAGAGGAACTTGATTGCTGCGAGCTATGGCATATCCCACGCAGTAAATACTATCCTCCCGAAAGCGGTGATGAGTAATGAACAGCAGAATTTTAAGCGCAGCTGCATATTTCTGCGTGTTTTTGTCGCTTTTTCCGTTTGCAGTGATCACTGAGGGTATCGCATTCAGTGAGTATGTGTGGTGGCATTATTTCGCATTATATGGTGTAAATATTACATTTTTCCTCATGGGCTATCTTTGTCGGGGCTGGGTATCGGGAGGAAGCTTTTCAAAAAAGCTTGAGTCTGTTGCGGTGTTCTTTTCAAGGGCTGCAGTGGCAGTGCCGATAGTTATTTTTTCTGCAGTTGTGCTCTTGTGTGGTTTGTCGGCAGGGCTTTTTCTGTATTCGCTGCCGGCGGCAGTGATTGCATATTTTTACGGATATTCGGCATTCGGCAAGGGCTACAGTGATGTATTCACAAGAGGGCAGTTTGCGCTGTTTTTTGTGGCGGGTATCATTGCAGCGATATTGCTGTCACTTACATATGATAAAGAAATATCCTCTGTTGGCATGTATCAGCTATGCATAAGCTTCGGAGTGCTTATAGTTATGGCGGCAGTGCTTACAAATCAGACAAATATCGATATGCGTACCAGTCAACGTTCCGCTGGTAAGGCAGTGCTACCCGATGGGCTGCGCAGCTACAATGCGCTGCTTATAGCGGCTGTTGGGGCGGTAATAGTAGGGCTTTGTTTGTTCAGTGGCCCTGTTGCTAAGCTCGTTTTTGAAGGGATAAAGCAACTCATCTCGCTGCTGCTCTCGCTTTTGCGGAATAATGAGTACGAAGTTCCCGACTATCAGTACGACGGCGAGTATCAGAGTGGAGAGTACATCAGCTATGAGGAGAATACAGGCTCTGAGCTGCTCAATCTCCTGCTGCTTATTATTTTGATAGTGGTGATAATCCGCTTCAGAAAACAGATATGGAGTTTCATAAAGGAGATTGCTGCCCCGCTTTTCAAACAGAGCGAACAGGCAGAAGCAGTGCCGTTTTACGATGAGGTAGCCGACAGTGCGGCAAAGTTCCGCAGCGGCAACCGTAAAAAGGAGCTGAAGCAGCTCTACAAGCGTTATTGTAGAGAGGATAACTCTGTTGCTCGTTACAGAATTGGCTACACCCTGTTCCTTATGAAGTTGTCAGACAGTCCCTATTCTCAGGCAATTAGCGATACTACGCTTATCCACAACATCAAAGGCAACAACGCATTCCACCGAGACGAGCTTGACGGAATGGTGGCTGTATATAACAAGGTGCGCTATGGCGGCTACACTCCTACAACAGATGAGCTTTCAGCGCAGCACAGACTAATAGAGCAGATAATGTAAAGGAGAACAAAATACATGACATTCAGAGATTTGCTAAATTCCAATGGCTTTGTCCTGTTAGATGGTGCAATGGGCACGATGCTTCAGCGCAGCGGATTGAAGCTTGGCGGATTGCCCGAGGAGTTGAATTTTACTGACCCTGAACTTATTCAGAATATCCACCGCCAATACATTGAGGCAGGTGCGCAGGTGGTGTATGCAAATACATTTGGCGCTAATCGTCACAAGCTGCGTAACAGTAAGTATTCTGTTACAGAGGTCATCGTGCAGGCTATTGCTATTGCAAGGCGTGCGTGTGAGGGCACTGATGCCCTCGTTGCACTCGATGTTGGCTCGATAGGAAGGATGCTTCGTCCCACGGGAGATATGCCGGTGGATGAGGCTTATGATATCTTCAAGGAGATAATGCAGGCAGGAAAAGATGCAGATATCATTGCTATTGAGACCATGACCGACCTCATGGAGATAAAAACGGCTCTACTTGCTGCAAAGGAGAATACTGATCTTCCCGTTATCTGCACTATGACATTTGAGCAGAATATGCGCACATTTACAGGCTGCAGTGCTGCTGCAATGGCACTTACGCTTTCTGCGATGGGTGCAGATGCTGTTGGTATGAACTGTTCTCTCGGCCCAGCGGATGCAATGCCGATTGTTGACGAGCTTCTGAAATGGAGTAGCGTTCCTGTTTTGATCCGTCCTAATGCAGGTCTGCCTGACCCTGCAACAAACCTTTACGATGTCACTCCCGAGCAGTACGCTGAGGTCATCGGCAGGATGGCGGAAAAGGGTGTAAAGCTGTTCGGTGGCTGCTGCGGTACTAGTCCCGAGTATATAGCTGCGATAAAAGAGATTCTCTCTGATAAAAGCTTCTCGTCAGTTGCATCTGATGTGCCTTCAGCAGTTTGCAGTGCATCAAATGTTGTGAATATAGATACAGTGCGTATTATTGGTGAGCGTATCAATCCTACGGGTAAAAAGCTATTCAAGGAGGCTCTCAAGCGTCGTGATCTTGACTATATCATGCGGCAGGCGATAGAGCAGACAGAGGCAGGCGCAGAGATACTTGATGTGAATGTAGGACTCCCAGATATCGACGAAAAAGAGATGATGCTCGCTGCCGTTGATGCGGTGCAGAGCGTTACTGATGCCCCTTTGCAAATAGACACCACTGAACCTGATGTACTAGAAGCGGCTCTTCGCAGAGTTGCAGGCAAGCCGATAGTCAACTCTGTTAACGGCGAGGATGCAAAGCTCGATACAGTGCTGCCGCTTGTTAAGAAGTACGGTGCCGCCGTTGTTGGACTTACATTAGATGAAAACGGAATTCCAAAGACCGCCGAGAAGCGTTTTGCTATCGCAGAAAAGATACTTGCCAGAGCACTGGAATACGGTATTCCTCGTCAGGATGTCTACATTGACTGCCTTACCCTCACTGCTTCTGCAGAGCAGGATGGTGTTGTTGAAACTCTCAAGGCTGTCCGCATGGTAACTGAAAAGCTTGGATTAAAAACTGTTCTCGGAGTATCCAATATATCCTTCGGACTACCTAATCGTGAGCTGATAAACTCCACATTCCTTACTATGGCAATGAATGAGGGACTGACTCTACCGATCATAAACCCTAATATTGCATCGATGGCAGGGGCAGTGAGGGCATATCGCCTGCTGACGGGCTATGACATGAACGGCACTGAGTTTATTGAGTGCTACAGCACAGAAGCTGCAAAGCCTGCGGCAGCTGCAGTGCGTGAGGTAGACATTGCTCACGCTGTTGCAAGCGGTTTAAAGGCAGAGTGTGCTGTAGCAGCTGGAAAGCTTTTATCTGATGGTACCGATCCAATGAATATTATTAATGATCATCTTATTCCTGCTCTTGATACAGCAGGTGATAAGTTTGAAAAGGGACGGATATTCTTGCCGCAGTTAATCCAGTCGGCAGGCGCAGCGCAGGCAGCATTCGATGTTATCAAGCGATTCATCAGCGAAAAGGGCGGCGAGAGTGAAACAAGGGGCAGGGTAGTACTTGCCACTGTAAAGGGTGATATCCACGATATCGGCAAAAATATCGTTAAAACGCTGCTTGAAAACTATGGATTTGAGGTCATTGACCTCGGCAAGGATGTTGACTATCAGGATGTAGTTGACGCAGCGATAAAATACGATGTGCGACTTGTTGGACTAAGTGCACTTATGACAACAACGCTGAAGAGTATGGAGAGCACAATAAAGCTGCTGCATGATAACAATGTGAACTGCAAGATTGTTGTAGGCGGTGCAGTGCTGACCCCTGACTATGCGGAAAAGATCGGTGCTGATTTTTACGCAAAGGATGCAAAGGAAACCGTAGATATTGCAAAAAAGATATATTCATAATGTTACAAAATATAGCCCCGAATGATCGGGGCTATATTTTGTATGTCGGTAGCTTTACCATCTTTTCATGTTCTTGCTGTGTTTTTGTAAATATGTCTGTTCAAACTCTGCGGGAGTTATGGAGTAGCACAGCATGATGTCATTAAGGTACATCAGCACATCGCATATTTCTTCGATGAATGCACCTCGTGCGTCACGGTCAAACATTATCTTGTTGTCACCCTGTTTTTTGATGATATCGGCTATTTCGCCTGCCTCTGCTATCATCCAGAGTAGCTTTTCACGTGCTTTTTCGGGCGAAAGACCGCCCCATTGCTCCTTGTATTTTTTCTGCAGCTCTATCTGCATTGCCTGCATTTGTTCAAAATTCAATGTGCTCATATATCCTCCACGGTATTTATCTGATGCCATAATAATATTGTATCATAACGATAGAATAAAGTAAATACCAAATTTTGAGCCACTTTCTATAAATTGCTCTGCAGTTATTTGTCAGTAACGGAAAAAATAACAAAATACTCTTGAAATATCTTGAGATTTGTGGTATGATATTAATTAATAGTAATAAGCTATTAAGGTAATAAAGCTATTAGTTGACACATTGAAAAATGTGCTGCAGGCTTAAATTATATCGGAGGATACTATCATGAGAATTCTTTATGCTGCCAGTGAAGCTCTGCCCTTTGCCGCATCAGGCGGTCTTGCTGATGTTGCGGGCTCTTTGCCAAAGGCACTCTGTGCCGCAGGTCATGAGGCTTGCGTTGTTATGCCTTATTATGTTAATACCATCAAGCCCGAGCAGAAGGAAAAGATGATCTACATCACAAATTTCTCTGTTCCCGTTGGCTGGAGAAGCCAGTATTGCGGTCTGTTCTCTCAGCGTATTGACGGTGTTACCTATTTTTTCATCGATAACGAGTATTATTTCAAGCGTGACAATGGTCTTTACGGCTATTTTGATGATGCTGAGAGATATGTGTTCTTCAGCCGTGCAGTGCTGGAGATGCTCAAGTACATTGAGTTCAAGCCGCAGATAATCAACTCTAACGACTGGCAGTGTGCTCTTATTCCTGTATATTATAACCTCTACTATAGAAATACATGGGGCTATGAGAATATCAAGCATGTGTTCACTATCCACAATATCGGTTATCAGGGTCAGTATGGTCTTGATCTTGTTAAGGATATCGTTGGTATTCCTCCTCAGAACGTTAACATCATCGAGTATGATGGTGATATCAACTTTATGAAGGGCGCTATCGAGGTAGCTGACAAGGTTACAACTGTATCTCCCACATACGCTAAGGAGATACTTGATCCATGGTTCTCCCACGGTCTTGACAGGATACTTGTGCAGAAGCAGTATAAGACCTGCGGATTCCTCAATGGAATCGATATTGACCTCTACAATCCTCAGACTGACCCCAACATTGCTGCGACCTTTAATACACGCAGCTTGAAGGGCAAGGCAGAGTGCAAGAAGGCTATCCACGAGGAGTTTGGGCTGCCTGAGTATGATGTTCCTGCTATTGCTATGATCTCTCGTTTCGCTGACCACAAGGGCTTTGACCTTGTTAAAGCAGTGTTCGATGATATCGTTAATCTTGATATGCAGGTATTCGTGCTTGGCTCTGGTGAGGCTCATTATGAGGACTTCTTCCAGGAGATGCACTACAGATATCCTGATAAGGTCGGCTTCTACAAGGGTTACAATCCTCAGCTTGCTAAGAAGCTGTATGCTGGTGCGGATATGTTCCTGATGCCCTCCAAGAGCGAACCCTGCGGTCTTGCGCAGATGATAGCTGCAAGATACGGCACAGTGCCGATCGTAAGAGCTACAGGTGGTCTGAAGGACAGCATCATAGATGCTGGTGATGATGGAATTGGCTACACATTCCAGAGCTACAATGCTCATGATATGCTGTATGCTATCCAGCGTGCAAGAGAACTCTATCGCAACAAGACAGAGTGGAAGAAGCTTGCAGTTAAGGCAATGAAGGCTGATTTCAGCTGGGAGGCATCTGCTAAGCTCTACATTGGTCTTTATAAGGAGCTTTGCGGCGAGTAATAAACAAATACATCGGGTGACGATTGTCGCCCGATTTTGTTCTCACAGGAGGAATTATGGAATTATGGGATGGCTACAATGCTGATAGAACTCTTGCGGGAGTTGACATCGCAAGGGAGGGCGAGCGACAAGGTAAGTTTCCCCGAGGGCTTTATCATCTTGTTGTTGATGTGATAGTGCGCCATGTTGATGGAACCTACCTTGCCATGCAGCGAGATTTCAATAAGGTTGGATATCCTGGAAGATGGGAGATAGGCGCAGGTGGCTCTGTGCTGAAGGGTGAGACTGCATACGAAGGTGCTCTCCGTGAGCTACAGGAGGAAACTGGCGTCGTTGCTGAAAAGCTTACCTTACTGAATACAATTTCGGTTGTTTGTGAAAACGGAGTAGGGGTGCATTATTTTGTTTATCTCTGCGTTACCGATATGGATAAGGACGCTGTAATTCTGCAGGAAGGCGAAACGATAGATTTTGAGTGGATAACCGCTGAGAAAGCGACAGATGGCAACTATATTCCCAAGCGTAGAACTGAACTAGTGGAGAAACTGCGCAAATCTGCAATAATTCTTACGGAGCGTTTGCTGTTGCGACCATTGGAGTTATCTGATCTTGAAACTGTACATCTTTATGCATCTGATAAAGAGATCACACGCTACATGATGAATCTCCCGAATGATACAATTGAAGAATCACAGAGGTTTATCGAAGATGCTGTCATGCAGTGGGACAAAGCGCATCCGGAGTTTTACGAGTATGCGATAGTTCTAGATGGATATCAGATAGGTGGAGCGTGCCTGTATCTCACTGAGGACAGAAAGCAGGGCGAGCTTGGCTGGATACTTGCGCCCGAGTATCATCACAAGGGATATGCAGTAGAAGCTGCAGGTGCCATAGTAAGCTTTGCAAAGATGCTAGGATTAGAAGCGGTTTTCGCACGCTGCGACAGCAGAAACAAGCCATCGGAAAAGGTAATGCAGCGGATTGGCTTGTTGCTGGAATATGCTGACGGCACACGTTATTATGAGAAAAAGAACGAAACTGCAACAGAACTGAAATACTCGTTGAAGCTATAATATAAATAAGCACCGCCGAAAAGCGGTGCTCGTTTGTTATTTTTTAAAGTAACTCTTGAATTTTTCCGATCTTGTTGGATCTTCCTGGAACTGTATAGAGTCTATCATGTTTTTAGGTACATCCTCGAGTATCTGTATCTCCTCGGGAGAGCTAAACTGAACATCATGCATCGTGAACACATACTCCTGCTTCGCATTGGGATACTTTGCAGGGTCAGCCTTTGTCTGAAGCTGAGAAACCTTGTACATATATTCACGCATGGGGTGCCACATCTGCTTCATCATAACAACTTCACTGTTGTCGCTGGGCAGTACAGAAAAGCCTGTAACCCTATAAAGCTGTTTGTTCAGGAATTTGTCGTTGTCACTCTGTGCGTCCCAGCTGATGTGGCGAAGGATATCGCCGACCTTGATCGTAAGGGTATCACTGTTATCGAGGAATAATGTCTTGCTTGTACTCATTATGAAGCACCTCCGTTGTTGATGATTTAATTATACACCACTTCGTATTTCTTGTCAACAAATATGGGTAAAGATTTTTTCTAAAACCTATTGACAAACTAGTAAATTTATATTAAAATTTATATTATAATAACGATTTCATTGATGTTTTGCACATTGTTAGTCAGTGCTGGCTTATGGCATTCGCATGCATTGTGTTCATCAGCTAAGGAGAAGATTATGGCTTACATTTTAGGTGTTGATATCGGCACATCAGGCACAAAAACAGTGCTTTTCTCTGAGGATGGCAATGCTGTTGCATCCTCTACTTACGAGTATCCTCTTTACACACCACAGAACGGATATGCAGAGCAAGATCCCATCGACTGGTGGAATGCATCCGTTAATGGCATCAAGGATGTTATTGCACAGAGCGAGGTGAATGCTGAGGATATTAAGGGCATCGGCCTTTCGGGTCAGATGCACGGTCTTGTTATGCTTGATGCTGAGAACAGACCTATCAGAAAATCTATTATTTGGTGCGACCAGCGTACCGCTAAGGAAGTAGTGGAGATCACCGACAAGGTAGGTGCAGATCGTCTCATCGATATCACCGCAAACCCTGCTATTACTGGCTTTACTGCCGCTAAGATCATGTGGGTGAAGAATAACGAGCCTGAGAATTACGAGAAGTGCCGTCACATCCTGCTTCCCAAGGATTATATCAGATTTATGCTGACAGGCGAATATGCAACAGAGGTATCAGATGCTTCTGGTATGCAGCTGTTGGATATCCCTAACCGTTGCTGGAGTGATGAGGTTCTGACCAAGCTCGGTATTGATAAGGCTCTGCTTGCAAAGGTGTACGAATCTCCTGAGATAACAGGTACAGTCACTAAGAAGGTGGCTGAGCTGACTGGTCTGAAGGAGGGTACCCCTGTTGTAGGTGGTGCAGGTGATAATGCTGCGGCTGCTGTAGGTACAGGCGTTGTTGAGGATGGCAAGGCTTTCACAACTATTGGTACATCTGGAGTGGTATTTGCTCATACCTCTGATATTGCTATCGATAAGAAGGGAAGAGTTCACACATTTTGCTGTGCAGTGCCGAATTGCTGGCATGTTATGGGTGTTACCCAGTCTGCAGGTCATTCTTTGAAGTGGTTCAGGGACAACTTTGCGTGGGCAGAGATGGAAACGGCTCTTGCTATGGGAGTTGATCCCTATTATCTGATGGATAAGGAGGCAGACAGCGTTCCCATCGGAGCTAATCGTCTGTTGTATATGCCTTATCTTAATGGCGAGAGAACACCTCATCTCGATCCCAATGCAAGAGGTGTGTTCTTCGGCCTTTCTGCTATGCACAAGAAGAAGGATATGCTCCGTGCGGTAATGGAGGGTGTATCCTACTCGCTGCGTGATTGCGTTGAGGTAATGCGTGAGATGGATATCAACGTAAGCGACATGATGGCTTGTGGTGGAGGCGGAACATCTCCTCTCTGGCGTCAGATGCTTGCAGATCTGTACGCTTGCCCTGTAAAGACCACCAAGAATACTGAGGGCCCTGCTCTCGGTGTCGCTCTGCTTGCCGCTGTTGGTGCAGGTATCTATTCCAGCGTTCCTGAGGCTTGCAATGCTGTCATCAAGGCTGACAAGGTACAGGAGCCCGTTGAGGATAATACCCGTCAGTATGAGAAGGTATATGAGATGTACCGCAAGCTCTATCCTGCTATGAAGCAGTGCTTTGCTGAGCTTTCTGAGATGTAATATAACTGCGCCCTTGCAGGCTGACCTGTGAGGGCGCTGCTTTAAAACTATGGAGGAGATTATGTTTAATAACAAAAATATTCATAGCTATGATACTGTTCAACGGTCGATAGACAAGTTAAGAGCCGCATATCCCGAGGATGCAGAAGTACCGTTCGCATATACTTCCAAATGTATCAAATATGTTGAGAGCTCTTATGAGATCGGGGTTTGGATGAAAGAGCATATATGTTGGGCTCATCAGATATCTGAATACGAGTTGGCATGTTTCCTGGGAGATTATATGGTGAGAGTGTTTGGTGGTAAATGGTGTTTTGAAGCAGGACCACGTGCCGATAACAGCAGGCTCAAGGTGCTACTGCAGGGAAAGATATATTATCCCGAAGAGATAGTGGATGAGGCAATTAGAGCTAAGGACGATGGTAACATCGGAAGGTTTATTGACGGTTTTTCACGTGTTGATAACAAATGCATTCCTGTTGACTTCAAATGATATTTAGAGCATTAATAATTGAAATCAATTCAGCTTACTAGATTTATAATCAATTTCAGAATTGTGAGGTAAAAAATATGTACGTACCCAATGAACATCGTTATGAAAAAATGGTCTACAACCGCTGTGGAAAGAGTGGTCTTAAGCTGTCTGCCGTGTCTCTCGGCTTCTGGCAGAATTTCGGTTATCTTGATAATTTTGCAAATATGGAGAATATGGTTCACACCGCTTTTGACCTCGGAATAACCCATTTCGACCTTGCCAATAATTACGGTAATCCATATAATGGTTCCGCTGAGGAGAATTTTGGTAAGATCCTCGACAGAGGAATGAGAATTTATCGTGATGAGATGTGCATCTCCACGAAGGCGGGCTATGATATGTGGGCAGGACCCTATGGCGACAAGAACGGTAGCCGAAAATATCTCATATCCTCTCTTGACCAGTCGCTAAAGCGCATGGGACTTGAATATGTAGATATCTATTATCATCATGTTCCCGATCCTGGCGATACTCCCATTGAAGAAACTGCGCTCGCCCTTGACCACATCGTAAGACAGGGAAAAGCACTGTATGTGGGAGTTTCTAACTACAACAAGGCGCAGATGGATGAGATTCTGCCAATTTTTCGTGAACTGAAAACTCCATTTATTATTAATCAGCCGTCCTACTCAATGCTTAACCGCTGGATAGAGGGTGATAAGCTAGATGAGTTTGCCGTTTCTGAAGGCTTTGGTTTGGCAGTGTTCTCACCTTTGTATCAGGGTTTTCTTACTGACCGCTATCTGAACGGCGTGCCTGAGGATTCAAGGGTAGGCAAGGGCAGGACTTGGATTAAGGATCAGCTCAACGATGCTATGGTTGCTAAGCTCAACAAGCTCAATAATATTGCGGCTTCAAGAGGCCAGAAGCTTTCTCAGATGGCATTGTCATGGGTTTTGAAGAACCCTGCTGTAACAACTGTGCTGATAGGTGCATCAAAGCCTCAACAGATAATCGATAATGTTGAGGCGGTGTACAAGTTGGAATTTACAGAAAAGGAAATAGCTGACATCGAAAGAGCACTCTCAGAATAAATTGGTACAAAACAGAGGTAAAAACTACTTGAAAAATACTATCTATTGTGCTATAATATACAAGATGTAAATAGAGCATGGGTGAGCTATGCCTAACTGAGGTAATTATCGCAGGAGCGTGCACTTAGCGGGTGACTGGGTTGTTATCATGGCTGCCCCCGAAGAAAGGATGTATTTCACATGGCAAAGATTGCTGTATTGGGCTACGGTGTAGTTGGCTCAGGTACTGTTGAGGTTTTCTATAAAAATAAGGAAAGCCTTGAAAAGAAGGCAGGGCAGGAGCTGGATATCAAGTATATTCTCGATATCAGAGATTTTGAGGACAGCCCCTACAAGGAAAAATTCGTTAAAGATTTCAACATTATCCTAAATGATCCCGAGGTCACTGTTGTGGCTGAGGTAATTGGCGGTCTGAAGTTTTCCTACGGCTATGTAAAGTCCTCGCTTGAAGCAGGAAAGAGTGTTGTCACCTCCAATAAGGAGCTAGTTGCCGCAAAGGGTGCTGAGCTGCTTGCTATTGCCAAGGAAAAGAATGTCAACTTCTTCTTTGAGGC
>JAZPZN010000019.1:0-3566 GCA_045544715.1 Oscillospiraceae bacterium
TTCAGGACAATAAGTCATTTTATGACTTATTGTCCTGAAAATTCCCCAGATCTCACTTACATATTATCACTCTGAAAGGAGCTGATGATATGTCACGCGCAAAGGAAAAGATAAACGTTATCCTTCATCCGCCTACAAACGAAAAGGACATAGCGGCAATTCAGGAGGCATTCGGCGAGCTGTACGCACACATCATTGAAAAGGAGCTTGCAAAACACGATCTTACTTACGAAGAAAAAGTCTACATCTTTGAAAAGGTCTGCGAGCAGATTGCAGGCTGAAAATACAGGCAGGGAGCATTTCATATTCTCCCTGCCTGTTTATTTTTTGTTCTGTTCAATGTTTCGACAGAAAGTCGTAGCGATCACAAAGCCGCCTTTGACATTACATCAAAAGCGGCTTTGATCTTATATAGCTTCCAGCAGCTTATCCTTATATCTCACAGCAAGATATATCGCATAGCCTGCGGACACGACGGTCAGGAATACTGTCACAATAATATACATCTGCATATCAGCAAATGCAACGTTGAATGCACTGGACGCATTCACCACAAAATGAGCAATTATGCAAGGGATAAGGCTCTTGCCTGTCTTGAATACCACCGTAAAGCAGAAGCCTATCGCAACCGCATAAATTATCTGGCACACAGTATCGAATACAGGCGCACCGTTGAGCAGATTAACGATATGTCCTACCCCGAATGTCACAGACGAAACGATTATCGCGCTCTTTACATTTGTCCTGCACATAGCTACGAACAGCAGACCTCTGAATATAAGCTCCTCCACTATTCCGCCGATACCCTTTGCTGCCCCTGTAAGTACGCACTGACCCACTGACGGCTCAAATTCTATGCCGTTCCAGAAATTTATCGAGCATATCGCAGCAAGCGGCACAAAAAACAGGAATGCCTTATAGCTTCCGCTGAATTTACACAGACCATACTGCTCCATAAAATCATTCTTTTTCATGAATACTATCAGCACCGCAGCCATAGCAACACTGAAGATCAACGTTATCAGCGAGGGTATTCCGATGCTTTCGGAAATGCTGTCCGCAACGCTTACTCCCACGACATGAATGATTATCCACATCACCGCAAACCATATCTCGCTCTTTTCATAAAACTTTCTCATATTTCTCCGCCTTTCATTGCGCCTATCACACCCATGTATACATTTGTAAGGATGCTGACGAAGTAGCCCTCGTCATACTGCATTGAGTTATTTGCAAGCAGGCTCGCTATTCCATGTACGGTAAGAAACAGCGCTGCAAACGCTTCCCTGCTCTGCTGCTCTGTGATCTCCGCTTCCGCCTGAAGCACTGCAAAAACAGGAGCAAGCTCCTCGCTGCCGATAAGCTCCTCAAAACCGCTGTTAGCGTACTTATCCGACTGAAACAGAAAGCGGAACAGGTGCTTTTCCTCTGCCGCGAATCTGATGTATCTCATACCTATTGCGAGCATAGGGTCATCCGTTGCGACCTCTGCGGTCATGATATACTCGCTGTGCAGCTTATCTGCCTCGGAATATAACTCCGCTTTCAGCTCCTCAACCGTACTGAACTGGTACATTATCGGCTGTGTGGAGCAATTAAGCTCAGCCGCTATCCTGCGGACATTTACAGCCTCTGCTCCGCTGCTGCGGACAAGCTCCAGACCTGCGGCAACTATCATTTCTCTGGTTATCTGCGACTTTGGGGGCATATTATCTCTCCTTAATAACATTTGTTATATAACAGTTGTTATTATAATACCAAAAACTCGATTTGTCAATACCTTTTTAAAATATTTTTCATTTAGAGTGGCTTACAGGCTTATTTTTTTGTATTGTCTTTTGGTACGAGGTATGGTATAATGAAAACAGCTTATTTCAATTGCCTGCGGCAATTGCGCTGTTTTCATTGAACGGCTGAAAGGACGGCTGTCGCCGTCTGTGCCTGTCGGCACTCAAACGCTGTGCGTTTGCTTTCATGGTATAATTATTAAAAACAACTCAGGAGAACAACATGACAAAAAGGAAAAAAGCACTTATAATCACATCGATAATTCTCGGTGTCCTGATACTGCTGATGGCAGGAATATTCATAAATCACAAAATACGGCTCAACAGCGAAAAAGAGCTTCTCGCGCCGCTTGGCAAGCTGGTCGAGGTGGACGGTCACAATATGTGCGTCTACACAGAGGGTGACGACGAAGCTACGCTTGTATTTATGTCGGGAAGCGGCACCTGCTCCCCTATTCTGGATTTCAGGTCGCTGTATTCGCTTTTGAGCGATGACTACAAGATTGCAGTAGTCGAGAGATTCGGCTATGGCTTCAGCGATGTCGTTGACAGAAGCCGCGACATCGACACCATGCTTGAGGATACAAGAGCCGCACTTACTGCCGCAGGAATGACCGCACCATATATCCTGTGTCCTCACTCGATGTCGGGTCTTGAAGCACTGTACTGGGCGCAGAAATACCCCGAGGAAGTCACTGCGATAATCGGACTTGATATGGCTGTGCCTAAATACTACGAGAGCATGGAGATAAACTCGTTTATGCTTAGCCTTTCAAGCTGGGCGGCGGATTTCGGGATAACAAGACTTCTTCCCGGCATTTCCGAGAGCGAGGCTATTCTTCACGGCACGCTGACCGAGCAGGAAAAGGACATTTACAGAGCTGTTTTCTACACACGCACAGCCACCACGACTATGCTGAAAGAAACAGAGGCTGTCAAGGATAACGCAAAGCTTGTTGAGAGCAAGGGCGCACCACAGCTCCCTATGCTTCTGTTTATTTCTGACGGCAGCGGCGGCACTGCTTTCGACAAAGATACATGGCGCAGTATTCCGAAAGAATATATCGCACAGGTAGAGGGCGGCGAATACATAGAGCTTGACTGCCCGCATTATGTCCACGACCACGAGTATCAGCTTATCAGCGAAAAGATAAGAGAATATCTTGCGGAGGACAACACATGAAAACAGAGCAATATGTAATGGCTTATGGTGTGGAGCAGGACAGGCTTCGGGCGATACTGCCTGAGGGCTTCGCTTCACTTCGTCCTGTGCTTCGCATAAATGCTGAGATTACTGACGGAGAGCGCGGCTATCTTGAATTCAACACTGCTGTCGAAAAGGACGGTGTCAAGGGTTGGCTCAATATCGGGTATTGGGAGGATGTGCAGTTTTTCCGCTCGGGAAGCACCGTAACATTCCGCACAGAGCACCTTGAGATAGCTTTCACAGGTGTTGGAATTGAAGGCTCCTGCCCTGCTGAAAAGGACAATGACGGGTGTTTCTTCCTCGGGGAGAATACAGTGCTTCGCCCGCCTGAAATCATCACAGCCAACAAGGAATTCTGCGATTGCCGCTTCAGGTGGAGCTTCACTGACAGCGACGCTCACGGCGAGAGCATAGGAAAGACGCTTCCTGCAATTCCGACAGAGAAGAAGAACATCTATCCGAAGCAGGAATTCACCGCAGAGAATGCCGCCGCAATACCCTGTCAGCAGGTGCTGGGAGCGTATGTGGTGAGGTTTGAGAGATAAAGGAGAATATCATGACCGAAAAAGAAA
>JAZPZN010000020.1:0-31518 GCA_045544715.1 Oscillospiraceae bacterium
AACGTTCCTTATCAAATCCAATGCAATCAATAATATTTTGAAAACAACCTACAAAGATTATAAGTACTAATGAAATTAACAAAAAGATAAATATGCCCCTTTTAATATTATACACGATAAATCTGAATGTAGTTGAAGTAATATCTGAGCGATCAATATTATCATTTGATTCAGAATATAATTTCTCGCTTTTTGTCTGATTATTATGACATATTCTACAAAGTTCTAAAAATTGTTTTTCATTATTAATATCCAGATCATTATCAATAAACTCATATAATTCTTTGCGTGATTTCGAACAGGCATCATCATCTTGATTACGATATAAACTTAATAAATGCTTAAGGTGCGATGCTAACATCATTTGTTTATTAAGCCTTCTTTTACCGAAACGATCCTTTTCACGATAATTATCTATAATAATCTTTAAAAATTGCGATAAATTGTTGGGATCGTTTATCAGTTTGTTTTTCTTATGATCTTCAATTGCTAATAGTATAATACATATTAGCGAAGAAAGAATTAATATTCCTACGGCTACTATAAAATGGACAAAACCACAGCCGACCAAATATGCAGCTGTAACCAGTAAGACAGTTGGAACAATTGCGAGTATGGTGCTGCGATTATAATATTTTTCCCATTGCTTGTGTATTTCTTTCGCTTTCATCGCTACGATCTCCTTTGTTTCAAGAATACGATATATGACTATTCATAAGGCAAATAAATATAATGATACTATCTAATGTAACTGCTTTTATGAAGTTCTTCAAATATTATACACATCATCAATCAATTTGTTTAGTTCATCATTATGTTTCGAACCGATAGAAATTAGATATTCGATATACAACTTTTTAGTTAACATATCTATCTCAGCATCATTGTTCATATTATCACATACAACAGGAGAACACAATACTGTATTTCTATCAATTTGACCGATGTAACCAAAGCCTGAATCTATAAACTCGCCTATTATACCTTTACACCCAATTATGGATATACCAACGAAAATGCGTGCATCTTTATAAATGGATTGAAATGTGTTAAAATACGCTTTGTACACTTTTTCTATTGCATCCCATACATCTCGTTTATGAATTATGGTTTTATTAGAATTGTAATCAAGCACATCTATATAATATCTCAACGGCATAAAGCATTCAACAATGCCATTATTATTGATAAAACATTCATGATTGCTATAAAAATTAGCAGACCCTCGTGACTTCAAGCCATCAACACATGGCACTGATCTTGCAGAGCAGTTAAACGCTTCAAACAATTGAGAAAATGACACTTTATGCATTTTCTCTAGTATTAGCATATTATGATTATAGCTGGAATCTAAAAATGTTTCAGGAATGATATGCAGTAATAAAAAACGAGAATAAATATCATCTTTTAATTCGGATTCAGCTTGACTTCGGAAATGCTCAATACGCTCCATACGATATTTGTAGATTTCCTTATCTAATGATAGAGATTGATTAAACATATTTTTCATCTCCATATATGTCATAATTCGTTTGCCGTTTCCAATCCTCTTATACATCGGATAACTACTTTCGTTGATGATATGTGTATATGGTCTAAGACTATCACTCTTTACATAAATAATTATTACATATCGATCGTTCTGTAGTTTAATAAAATGAAATTTAATGTAAGGGGTTCGGGGATAAATTGAATTAAGATTGTTTCTGCGATTTAGTTCAAATCTATCTGTATCATTATCATCAATGTTAATGCCGATAATTTCCTTCGCACAGCCATTTTCATCACTAATACCAAAAACCAAATAACCGCCCTCGGCATTTGCGAATGCACAAACATCATTCCGAAACTCAGAAACTTTAGATGCCATAATATCTTTTTGGTTTTTAGGAATTTCAAGGAAAGCAAAGTTCTTCTTATAATCAATATATTCATTCTCTCTGTAATCAGGATTATCAATTAAATATTGTAAGTCTGCTTCTGTCAATTCAAGAAAAGTCTTACCGTTAATTTGGGGCAACATAAGATTTCCTCCTTTGAGTTGTCGATGTCAAAAATTCACAACCTTATACAATACTTTTATACCGATTTCAATCCCGTTGACAGTTTCTTTATAATACTCAATAAATCCAAAGCATCTTTTATATGAACAACAAGATGTTGACCAGGCAAATATGAATTATCGGCCGATTGATTAATATATCTTTCATCCACAATGCCACCATTATGTTCAAGAATATGTCTTCTTTGAAACAGTAGATTCATTTGTTTCAATTCCTCTTCAGAAAGCCATTCATCATATCCATAACCTATGACTTCTGCAAATAATCGGCTACCTTTTTCTACGATTTGAAAGTCGTTCACTCTAACGTGGGAATTGGACTTTGCTTTATAAATACATTCAGCGAACTTTTGAAATGCAGATACAATATCGCCAAGAGAACTTTCAAGTAATCCTCGACACATCGTTTCTGCTTTGTCTATACCGTATAGCTTTGTGAGAAGTTCTTTCATTTCTGACAATGAATCAAGCATTTTTTCTATGCTATCTAATGACTCATCAAATACCGATACAGCTGAGTTGTATCCACAACATGGACAAAAATACGCAGAACCAATAACGCTGTATCGCGTACAGCAGTTGTCACATATAATATCAGTTGCCCACTCTTCACATTGACCAACGGGATTATTTTTAAATGAAATTCTCTTTCCAGGTTTATATGTTATCTTCACATACTTATTTCTTCGAGTGGACTTTGCCAAACTGCCAAAAGCATCATCTAGTTTTTCTTGAATCATATTCATAGCATAATTGATTGCAATTTCCTGCATTGATTCTAGTTGCTCCTGTGTCCACCATTTGTCAGAAGTATCAACATGTCCACACATCGGACAATGTACTTCTTCATCAGAAACCTTGTTTGTCCAATCCTGCATATTGATTTTAAAGGTATATAGACAATTATCATTTGGGCACTCTCTGTCTAAATATCCTTTTTCGTCCGAAAGTAGTTTGATTGGAATGTCCATTAGTACACCTCGTTCTTGATAAATTCATTCTTTTCAAATGCAACAACCTTTTTATTAGAAAGAATACAGTTAATTCAGCGGACAATTATGTGATAGAAAGAGAATTCTTTTATTTATACGACTTATATAACCAGTTTGTTTGTGAGAAACCTTGCAAAAGAGAACAGCTTTTGTTGATATTGACCATAATACTCATTTTATCTCTTTCATTTTACACATATATACAATATTATTATATCACACCATTCATACTCTTTCAACAAAAATATGGGACATTTCACAAAAAATAATAGCAGAGCCGCACAAAGCAGCTCTGCATTATAATCATAGATTCTTATACAGCGTAGTCTTCCTGACACCTGTTAGCTCCGCAATCTCCTTAACAGTATATTCTCCAGTCTTGTAAAGTCTTACAGCCTTTCGGACAGCTTCTTTATCAGCAGCAGGCCTCCCGCCTTTGCGCCCTCTCGCTCTCGCAGCGGCAAGCCCCTCTTTGGTACGGTCAGCGAGAACATCACGCTCGAACTGTGCAAGTGCAGACATCAACGTGAACAAGAGTTTCCCAGTGCTGCTTGTGGTGTCTATGGATTCCTTGAGCGAAACAAGATTGACTCCACGACCGTTAAAGGTCTCCATCAGCCAGATCAAATCTTTGGTGCTCCTCCCCAGACGGGAGAGGGACTCCACGACTACGGTGTCCCCCTCAGTCAGACGTTCCAAGAGCTTTTCAAGTTCAGGACGGTTTCGCTTTGTGCCTGTCATCTTCTCGTTGTAAATGTGGTCAACGCCGTATTTTTCGAGCATATCTATCTGACGGTCGAGGTTCTGCTGTTCAGTGGATACTCTTGCATAGCCGAATACGAAGTTCCGCATTACCACTCACCCCCGCAGTAAGCATACTCACAGAGAATTTCTTCGACAGCGGTTTCAACACCCTCAGGGATGTAGAGCAAGTCCTCTACATCATCGACGGTGTAACCATATTCAAGGAGCAGATCGATGTCCTTTTCAGCAACGCCAATATAGCTTGCAAATTGCTTCAATTCCTTGACAGAGGCGCTCCCAAACCATTCAGCGTAGTCCTCAGGCTCTGCGTGTGTCCACCAATAAGGTCGATAGCTGTAATAGTAATCCAGGGCATCCAGTTTGGCTGTATTGAACCTAGCCGAAGTAAGCTCACCATCAGGAGAGATTCGCAGTATATCTCCGCACTTAGCATCAATCTCGGTGTAGAATTTCGTCACGAGCCCGAGCGTTATCAGCGCACAATCCAGAATAGCGGCGGTGCTTGCATAGATGTAAAATCCCTCACGCTCGAAATGGTACAGTGCAAGCGGATTATCTCCCTTGACGAAGTAGAGATTCTTCGCCACATCAAGCACTGTTATAGTAAAAGACCCCTCGAGCTGTTCAGCCATTTCTGCAATGGTCGTAAAGTCGAGGGTGTCTTTCTGTTCAAGCAACTGAACAGCTACGTAGCTATCAGTCGCTATCTTTGTGGCAGGAAGTTTCAACTCCTTGCGGAGTTTCGCGTCATTGTGAAGCACACCATTATGTGCAAGGGCAAAGTCTGTCATACCACAACGCCCTGCGAATGGATGGTTGTTGTAGTTCTCGAACTTGTTGCCCTGCGTAGCCATTCGAGTGTGCCCCATTATGACATTGCTCTCAAAGGGCAGGCGGAGCCTCATCTTATGAGCGGCAAGCGGTCTTTTGTAAACAGACAGCCTATTGTCGTGAACATAGGCAAAGCCAGTAGCGTCAGTACCTCTGACTTCGCACTCCTTTGATAGCACCTTTAAGACCTTCTCTCGTTGGTGCTTAGTAAAGTAATTCTTGTAATCAATCAAACCGAAAATAGCGCACATAGTTAATCATCCTCCATATAATCAACAGGTTCGTTTACATACAGCTGGCGTTCTTTGAGATAAGCTATCAGCTCCTTATGCTTTGTAGCGTCGAGCGTCTTGACAAAGGTCGTCCAGCTGACGTTGGCAATCTCTTTGTCGGTCAAGTACAGAGCAAGGTCGCACACCTTATCAACCAGCTCCAGCGTTGCTATGATTGTGTTTGCTTTGAGAGTGCCACGGAACATTCTGAACTCGATTGTGTTCCAGTTGGTAATGTTTACGCAAGCATATCTACCATTGCCACCCTTTTTAGCGTTCTCCATAATTTCCTTCGGGTCATGTTTGTAGCCATAGCGAGCCGCCCACTTATTCATTGCATACTCTGTGCGGCGGCTGAATTTCAGCAACTCCGCCCAGTGATGCTCCACAAAATACAAAACCCGAGAGATAGCTTCATCCTGCTCCTCTCGGGTTTCGCCAAATGCGGTGCGGTTCACATGGACGTGAAGTCCGCAGGTTGTAGTTTTGTGGCTCTTGTAGCGAAGATGGATTGCCTTGCCGCAGAGCCGCTCCCATGGCATAGTTGACCTGTGGTAATCAAGTGTCATGGGATGCGTAACTATCTCCATACCGTCATTGAGGCTGCCGTCGGACTTGATGTAGATGTGCTCGTTGAGTACATTCGCAAGATCAATCAGAACCTGCGCGTTGTCACCAATTTTGCCACCCTCATCGATTTCAAGCTCCACGCCGAAATAGCGGTCACCCTCGCCGTAGAACTCGGGGTCAGGCTTGTAGCTGTAATCACGGATAGGTCCCTCGTTACGATGACTGAAACAATTGTCGCAGTAAGGGCAGTCATCGTCATCGTAGTAGTTTGCGTAGTCCTGGTGGATTATCCTGCCGCAGTCCTCGCAGGATGTGTAGTGGTTGTCGTAACAGTGATCGCACAGCGGCATGCTCATAGTGCCTGCATTGTCGTCAGACCAGATGCGCTCGCCGCAGTAAGAGCAGACGATGGTTGAATCGTCAAGACAGTCCGAGCAAAGATATTCGTCCTCAAAATAGTGAACAGAATCGCTTGTGAGTTCGCATCCGCAGCGGTCGCAGAAAATGATGTCGTTTTGCATTGTAATTTCCTCCTATCAGTATTCTTCAGCAAAAAGCATGGTAGAATGGGTCTCGTCGTCAATGACGAATATCTTGCCGATGATGGGCTCAGTGCTTGGAAACAGATGCTCCGCAGAGTATTCGGGGAACTCCTGCTCGTGCAGGACTTTCTGCTGTCCGTTTTTGACAGACAGTGTGAACACCTGAAGATAATCTTTCTCATCGACTTTCATACTGTCAATGAGATCCCAGAGAATAGCCTGCGTTGTGATTGGGAGTCGTTCTGAGATGCCTTTGGTACAGTAGTGCTGGTTGTTGAATTTTTGTGCCATGTCGTTTACCTCCATAAACAAAAATTCCCCTGAGCCGAAGCTCAGGGAAACGTTCTATGATCCGATAATTAATCGGGTAGCTTATATAGCTACATAGTTATAATATATAACTGAAATCATTTTATATTGCCAATTTGCAATTCAACTACTTGGGTGAGATTGGGAGATGTGAACATGATCTTCATTCCTTTCAATTAAATGCACTGTGATCATTGCAGCATATTTCTGAGTGGATTTCAATATTACAGCCGACATATTTACCTATCAACAGACTTGATATAATTAGGATAAAGTGAAAATTTGTGGGCATAATAGCACATATATTGAATATTGCTATTGCATTACTGATCCCGAAAGGAAGGTCGATTCTATGTTCAAACATGAAAAATTGCTGTTCCATCCCGTATCGGTGGAAAAACCTAATCCGCAGTACGCAGCACTTCTGCAGGAGCAGTTGGGCGGTGCAAACGGTGAACTGAAAGCCGCTATGCAGTATATGTCCCAGAGCTTTCGTATCAAGGATCCCGAGATCAAGGACTTATTCCTTGATATTGCCGCTGAGGAGCTTGGTCATATGGAAATGGTAACTCAGACCATTAATATGCTCAACGGCCATGATGTGGATGCTGCCGCAGTGCCGTCAGGAGAAATACAGACCCATGTACTGATGGGTTTGAATCCTGGACTTATCAACGCTTCAGGTTATTCATGGACGGGGGATTACGTTTCGGTGACGGGCGATCTCTGTGCCGATCTGCTTTCCAACATCGCATCAGAACAGAGAGCAAAGGTCGTGTACGAGTATCTCTATCGTCAGATCGAGGACAAAATGGTTCGTGAGACAATTGATTTCCTGCTGAACCGCGAGGAAGCCCACAATGCAATGTTCCGCGAGGCATTCAACAAGGTACAGAGCAGCGGCTCTAACCGTGATTTCGGCACGACGAAGGCTGCAAGGATGTATTTCAGCATGTCAGAGCCGTCGCCAGCCAACACTCCGTTTCCGAAAACAGATGTAACGCCGCCTTCTTTTAGCTGAGGTGAATATGGAGAAAAACGAAATGCCCGTAGGACTTGCCATGGCTCTTGCAATGAATCCCGATGCCATGCAGAAATTCGCATTGCTTTCCGAAGAGAAGAAACAGGAGATCATCGGCGGTACGCATAATGTTTCGTCCAAAGAGGAAATGCGACAGTATGTAGAGAATATCAAGTCCAATTATTAACAAGAGAGCTTGCCACGATACGGCAAGCTCTTTTCAATGATACCAAACATTAAAATATTCAAATTAAGCATAACAGGTGAACCTCTTTATATTGATACTGCGAAAGCAACAGCAGAATATGTCCTGCGTAAGATGATTTCAAAGGACGGCGGATTTTACAGTGCACAGGACGCTGACAGCGAGGGTGTGGAGGGAAAATTCTACACCTTTGCGCTGAATGAGATCATGGATGTGCTGGGCGAAAAGGGAGCGCGGTTTGCAGAGGTCTATGACATTACTTCAGGAGGCAATTTTGAGGGCGTGAATATCCCTAATCTTCTGAAAAGCGGTAATCTGAGAGCGGACTTTACGGAAGAAAAACGAAAGCTGTACGAATACCGCCGACAACGCACATGCCTGCATCTTGATGATAAGATACTGCTCTCCTGGAACGCCATCATGATTGCGGCAATGGCGATGCTGTACCGTACTTCACATGAGAAACAATATCTGCGGGCGGCACAGAACGCACAGGTTTTTATGGAGCAGAATTTGTGTGACGGCTTACAGCTCTACACAAGCTTTCGGGACGGGAAACGCTCTGAGCAGTCATTCATGAATGATCATGCGTACTATATCTGTGCGCTGATTGAACTGTACAATTCCACGCTGGACAGAGGATATCTTAAAAAGGCGGTGAAGCTCTGCGATGAGGCTGTAAAGCGTTTTTCAGACAGCAAAAACGGCGGCTTCTATCTCTGTGAAGCTGACAGTGCCGAGCTGTTCATGAATCCGAAGGAAACCTACGACGGAGCAATTCCTAGCGGTAACTCCGTGATGGCATACGATTTCGTGCGGCTGTATCAGCTGACGGAGAAGCGAAAGTACAGAGAGCTTGCAGAACAACAGCTTGCGTTTCTGTCCGCACAGGAAGCTCACCCTGCGGGGCGCACCATGTTTCTGCTGACAAAACTGTTGTACGAGAATCCACCTGAGCATGTCACGATAGTTTCAGATGCAGAAACCGATCTCTCAGAAATACGAGCAAGACTTCCATTTCTTGCGAATATTTCAGTAGTGTGTGAATGCGAGAAGTATCGCTTACTAAACGGTAAAACGACCTATTATGTGTGCAAGGAACACTCGTGCCTGCCGCCTGCGAATGAATGGCTTGGTTAAGCCAATATAGAGAATGTTTTTGCTCTGTGTATCTTTAAGTCCCCCTCGACTCCGCCACAGATACACAGACAGATAATTTACTATGCAAACCAAAATACCTCCATCGGTTGATGGAGGTATTTTGTTGTATTATCTATGATTTGTTCTTACACATTATTTCTATGACTATGTTGTCCTACACATTATGAACGAACCTCAAAAACGCATCCATTCCCTCTTTGTTCCTCTTAAACACACCTGCGTCCTCCAGCACCTCAAGGAATACCTTTCCTATCTCATGTTCAAGAATCGCTCTTACATTATCTTTATTGAGGTCAGGGTACTTATAGAGGATATCTATTGCCCATACACTGTGCTGCGATAGCTCGGGAATAGACCACAGTATCTCTCTGCTTAACATTGCCTTTTCGAGCATATCTATTTCCTTTGCAAGCCTTGCAGGGAGCACCGCAAGTCCCATTACTTCGATCAGACCTATATTCTCTTTCTTGATATGATGAAGTGATGGATTCGGATGGAATACTCCGAGAGGTCGGTCGTCTGTTGTAATGTTATTTCTCAGCACAAGATCACATTCGTATACATTCCCGTTTTTCCTTGCAATCGGAGTGATCGTATTATGAGGTACGCCGTCTGTTTCGGCAAAAATGAACACGCTTTCATCTGAGTAGCCTCGCCACTTTACCAGTATATCGGCACAGCATTCCGACAGCTGCTTTCTGTCCTCGGACGCAACACGGATAACCGACATAGGCCATTTTACGATACCCGCTTTCACAGCAGGATATTTTTCAATCCTGAACTCGGTTTCAACAGGAGCTTTTGCCATAGCAAAGCCGTAGTTGCCGCCCTGAAAATGCTCGTGACTTAAAATCGAGCCGCCGACTATCGGCAGGTCTGCATTCGAGCCTACAAAATAATGAGGCAGATAATCCACGATATCAAACAGCTTATCAAACACCGCATCGTCGATCTTCATCGGAATGTGCTTTTCATTGAACACGATGCAATGCTCGTTGTAGTAGCCATAGGGCGAATATTGCAGCTGCCATCTTTCGCTGTTTACTGTAATAGGTACAGGGCGAAGATTCTGTCTTGCGGGATGCGTTGTGTGCCCTACGAAGCCTGCATTCTCGGGGCAAAGCTGGCACTTGGGATAGGCAGTCGCTTTCTGCGTTTTTGCCGCAGCAATATCACGAGGATCTTTTTCGGGCTTTGAGCAGTTAATAGTTATATCAAGCGTGCCGTACTCGCAGTCATAGGTCCACTTCAGATCCTTTTCTATCCGTCCTGCACGGACATAGTTCAGCTTCCTGCTGAAATCATAATACCAGTCGGTTGCCGCTTTCGGAGCGTCTGCATAACGAACATTGAATTCTGCGATCACTTCTCTTGGCATCGGAGTCAGAATACCCATAAGCTTTGTATCAAACAGGTCACGGGAATTTGCGGTGTCGCTGATTATCCCGTTTGTGCAGGCGTACTCAATTAGCGGAGCAAGCAGTTCATCTATTTCTTCGCCGACATACTCCGCTGTTGTTTCCTCCCAGTCGGAAAGCTCCAGAGCTTCCATAAGCTGATTGCGGACAACATATACATCGTAGCTTGTTATCAGCTCATTCTTCAAAGCATAGTCAATGAGCCTCTGCACTGCATCGTATATCATAGATTTCCCCTCTTACTTTTCGTTATATCCATTCGGGTGACTCTTGTGCCAGTTCCACGCGCTTGCGATGATCTCCTCAAGGCTGTCGTGAACAGGCTTCCAGCCGAGGATTTTCTTTGCCTTTTCGCTGGACGCAACAAGCCTTGCAGGATCGCCTGCTCTCCTCGGAGTTTCGGTCGCAGGAATAGGATGCCCTGTGACCTTTCTTGCAGTCTCGATCACCTCACGGACGGAATAACCCACACCATTGCCGAGATTGAAAATATCGCTCTTGCCGCCATTGTTAAGGTACTGCACAGCAAGAATATGAGCCTGTGCAAGGTCGGTTACGTGGATATAATCACGGATACAGGTTCCGTCGGGAGTGTCGTAATCCGTTCCGTAAATGGAGATCGTTTCACGCTTGCCGTTCGGTACTTGCAGTATAAGCGGAATAAGGTGACTTTCGGGATTGTGAGCTTCACCGATATTACCGCTTTCGTCCGCACCGCAGGCATTGAAGTAGCGCAGAGAAACATAACGCAGACCGTGAGCCTCGGCTGTCCACTTGAACATCTTCTCCATAGCAAGCTTTGTTTCGCCATAAGGATTTGTGGGGCAGGTACGGTCGCTTTCGAGGATAGGAATGTTTTCAGGCTCGCCGTATGTAGCGGCAGTCGATGAAAAGACTATCTTATCCACCTTGTTCTTCACCATCGCCTCAAGCAACACCTTTGTTCCGTAAAGGTTGTTATCGTAATATTTCAACGGATCTGTTACGCTCTCACCTACAAGAGAGTACGCCGCAAAGTGAATCACAGCGTCTATCTTCTCCTGCTGAAAGAGCTTGTCGAGAAAATCGAGATCACGGAGGTCTCCCTGATAGAATCTTGCTTTTTCGGGAACGGCACTTCTGTATCCCGTAACAAGGCTGTCAGCGATAACAACATCATTACCTGCCTTTACAAGCTCCAGTGCGGTGTGCGAGCCGATATAGCCCGCACCGCCTAAAACAAGAATGCTCATATCAATTCTCCTTTGTTATCTCAATGCCGCCGACAGGACGTATTCTGAGCTTTCTGCAAGCGTCCTCTCCGAATACTATATTCATTTCGGCAATGTAGCGGTCTGCAAGCTCAACAGGAACGAATGCCTGAATAGTTCCCGCAAAGCCGCCGCCGTGAACTCTTACCGCACCCTTGTCAAAGAGGAACTTTCTGCTCATCATAATTGCGAGCGGAATAGCCTGCTTTGTTTCGTCAGAACAAGAGAACTGATTCTGCAGCAATGTAGCGGAGGAGTGTCCCGACTTTCTAACAAGCTTTAAGAAATACTCGATATCGTTGTGCTTTAATGCATCCGCCTCATCCTTTGCACGGTTGTTCTCCTCAAAGAAATGTGCCGCACGGATTATCGCTCTGTCGGAGCAGGTCTCACGGAGCTTCGGAACTGCGTCGAAGAATGCCACCTCGCTCACCTGTCTTAAGCAGGGCTTGCCGAAATGTACCGCAACGCTCTCCATCTCCCTGCGGATAGCTGCGTAGTCCTCTGTAAGGTCTGCGTGGCTGCTTCTGGTGTCTGTAATGCACAGGCAATAGCCGTATTTCTCAAAATCAAAGGTGAAGCTGTCGATATCGGGATTATCTGTATCATAGAAGTCGATGAACACCAGTCCGCCAACAGAGGATACCATCTGATCCATCAGACCGCTATTCTTGCCGAAGTAAACATTCTCGGCATACTGTCCGATCTTTGCGATCTCAACCGCACCTGCCTTGCCGTCGTTATAGCAGGTATCAATGATAGTGCCTATAAGCGTTTCAAATGCGGCAGAAGAAGAAATTCCGCTTCCGCACAGCACATCGGATGTGCAGTACAGATCAAATCCGCCGATCTCTGCACCATTATCCATAAACCTTGCTGCAATACCGCTTACGATTGCCGCTGTGCCTTTCTTGCCATCGGCAGACACATCGTCAAGCGACACTTCAAAAGGCTTGTAGCCCTCAGAATTTACACGGATAACGCCGTCCTGATGGAAAGCAGCTACTGCGATAACATCAAGGTTCACAGCCGCCGCAAGAACACAGCCGCACTGATGATCGGTGTGATTTCCGCCAATCTCTGTTCTGCCGGGTGCGGAAAAGATGCGGACATCCTCTCTTTCGGGATACAGTGCCGCAAACTGCTCGACAGCCCTGATGTAACGCTGCTTCTGATAATCAAGCTCAGTTGCGTTATTTCCGTAGATATTCACAAATGTATCGAGATACTCATCGTTTTCGATAGCGTTTAATAATTCCTGAATGTTCATAGCGTTTGCTCCTTTCATGATCAAAGAGAGTTTATTGTAAATTCAAGTGTCATTGCCTCTTCAGCGGATATCTTAAATTCCTGATGCACGGGTGCGCCCCAGCTGTCATCGCCGCCGATGCCCATCTGCTTTGCCGCAATGCGTACCCAGGTGTAGGACGGCTCGGGTAATTCCTCACGGTGCATTGCGTTATCAAGCTCGTATGCGTTGTAGGGAAGAACGCTCATCTCAAAGGGGTTTTCATTTGCAGTAAAGCCAAGCCCTGCACCGTTTTCTTCGTAGACATTAACATATCTCACGCCAGTTCTGTTGCCGCACTCCTGCGGATTCAGATACTTTGTGAAGTTATCCTGTGCGGTAGATGTATACACGCCGAGTCTTGCACCATTCGCTCTGTCGATGTAGTTCTCATCAGGTCCCATTCCGTAGAATGTGAACTTATCGTACTGCTTCTTCAGCTTGAAGTCTATTGCGAATACAGGCATATCGGCAAGTCCCTTTACACCAGGGTATTCAGCCTTAACACCGAGTCTGCCGTCAAAATATGCGGTGTATGTAACCTTGTATTCAAAGGACGGAACAGTAGGTGCAAGGAATCTGAATGTTACATCAAGGCAGTCGGAGCTTTCCATTGTGTCGTAGCCAAGGAGCTTTGCACATTTTCCTGCGATCTGCCACTGTGCGTTCTCGTAAGGGTAGCCTGCGCCTGTATCGTTATCGGTGTGCGCTCTGAAAAAGCTTACCTTAGGTGCTCTTGTGATGTACTCAACTCCGTTGTAGACCAGCGAGCTTACGCCGCCCTCACGCTTATCGAACTGCATTGAGAAGCCCTCGCCGTTTACTCCGATACAGAAATCGCCGTACACTATCTCAGCCTTATGAGCAGTCATCGGGGCTGTGATCTCGGGAGTTTTTACGATCTGCTGTGCAAAGGATATCTCGTGTCCCTTTTCTGCCCAGATCGTGTCCTCTGCAAGAACTGCGGAGGCTGTCAGAACATATTCGCCGCCGTTTTCGGGAATATCCAGACCAAGCTTCACGCTGCCTGCTTCCCCTGCGGAGATGTTCAGGCGGTGCTCCTCTGTGCCGAGAATGTCGCCCTCCTTTTCAAGAGTTACCTTGAAGATATATCCGCTTGTATCAGCGAAAAGATTTCTGTTCTCTACGGTCAGCACGCCGTTTTCTACGCTCATTCTGATGTTGGAGTAAAGCTGCTTTGCTTCGCTCACCTTGGGGGAATATGTGCGGTCTGCGTAAACTATACCATTCGTACAGAAGCCGTAATCGCTTGCCCTGTCGTCAAAATCGCCGCCGTAAACAAGCTTGCCGTCCTTGTAAAGCGACTGGTCTATGTAATCCCAGATAAAGCCGCCCTGATATGCTTCGTACTTATCCTCAAGGTCGGTGTAAAGCTTCATTCCGCCAAGGGAGTTGCCCATTGCGTGCATATATTCACAGCTGATGTAGGGCTTGCCTGTGTTCTGTCTGAGATATTCCTCAACCTCGGCAGGCTTTGCGTACATTCTGCTTTCCATATCGGTGATGTGGTCGTATTTTCTGTTCCACACTACGCCCTCGTAGTGAACAAGTCTGGTGCTGTCTGCCTCGTGGAAGTATTCCGCCATTGCTGCGATATCATCGCCGCAGTAGCTTTCGTTTCCGCAGCACCATATCAGCACGCTTGCGTGGTTCTTGTCACGCTCGTACATCGACCTTGCTCTGTCAAGGCAGGCTTCTTTCCACTCGGGAAGAGAAGCAGGGATATTTATAGACGGCTCACAAGCGCCCATCTTCTGCCAGGTGCCGTGTGATTCAAGGTTCGTTTCGTCGATAAGGTAGATACCGTACTCATCGCAAAGTCTGTACCAAAGAGAGTTGTTCGGATAGTGGCAGGTGCGGACAGCGTTTATGTTGTTACGCTTCATAAAGCGGATATCCCACAGCATATCCTCCTTTGTCACAACTCTGCCGCCATTTGCATTCCATTCGTGGCGGTTGATTCCCTTGAAAATGATGCGCTTTCCGTTCAGGCACATAATGCCGTTCTTCATCTCAAAGGTACGGAAGCCTACCTTTGTTTCGGCTGTTTCAATGACCTCGCCGTCTGCAACGATCTCAGCGGTAAGTGTGTAGAGGTAGGGCTGTTCAGCACTCCAAGGCCGGATATCGGGGATAGACGCCGTAACATCCGCTGTATCGCTCTCGAAGACCTTGCTGCCGTTTTTATCTGTAAGGGTAATATTAACCGAATAGTCGCTGTCGCCTGTGATATCAAGCTCTGTCGTGATGATACCGTTGCCGTTTTCGTAATCATAATCAGCGATGATCTTCATATCACGTACGTGAATTTCGGGTACTGCGTACAGATACACATCACGGAAGATACCTGAAAATCTCCAGAAATCCTGATCCTCAAGCCAGCTTGCTGTGCTGTAACGGTAAACCTCGACTGCGAGCTTGTTGCCCTTTTCCTTGAGATAAGGGGTAATGTTGAACTCGGAGGGAGTGAAGCTGTCCTCGGAGTAGCCTACAAATTTGCCGTTGAGCCACACATAGAACGCAGTTTCCACGCCCTGAAAGCTGATGTAGGTCTCCTTGCCAAGCAGTGCCTCATCAACATTAAAGAATCTCACATAGCTTCCGACAGGGTTGCGCTTCTGCGGCATCTGGGGAGGCAGGAGCTTTTCGTGTCCCTCCCAGGGGTACTGTGTGTTTACATACTGCGGTCTGTCATACCCCTGTAACTGAATGTGTCCGGGGACTTTGATCTCATCAAAGGCTGTTACATCGTAATCTGCTTTGTAGAAATCAGCAGGTCTGTCGTCGGGATGCTCGCAGTAATTGAACTTCCAGATACCGTTGAGACTCTGGCGAAGATCGCCGCCCTTCGTCTTATAGCTATGGTCGGAATGTGCTCTTTCACGGTTTACTTCAAATATTTCAGGATCAGAAAGCCAGCTCAGTGTAGGATTCATAGATCATACCTCCTCGGTAGTTACAGCGTGTGTCTTGTCCCAGTCCTCATTTGCCTTTTCGACATTCAGTCCTGAAAGCAGCAGAGTTATTACAAGGTTAAGCAGCATAGGCAGCCACAGATACATAAAGTTAAGCATATTGATGCAGGATTCAGGCTGAACAGGAGCGTTCGCAACATATCCGCCTGCTGCAAGCAGCCAGCCTGTCAATGCTGTTCCGATACCGCCGCCGATCTTTACGCCGAGCGATGAGCAGGAATACATTGTTCCGTCGATACGCTTGCCTGTTGTGCGGTAGGTGTAATCGGAGCAAGCTGCAATAAGTGCGTTAAGGTCGCCCTGCATAGGACTCATTGCGATCGCTGCAACGCCTGTGAAGATCAACATCATAGGAATATTCTGCATATAGCCGCCGACCATTACGAGCGCTCTTGCGATAGTGGAGATCAAGTAGCCTGTGAGGTTCAGCTTATACATACCCTTGCATTTCTTTACAAGGAAAGGAGTGATAAGCAGACCGCAGATCATCGGAACATTGATTGCAAGGGAGAATGTGCCAAGCATATCTGCGTCGCCGAGAATGTAGGTCATATAGTAGATACCCATACTGAGTGTTGCAGAAAACAGCTGAGTAAGAATATACACGCCGCAGATCAGCACGTAATATTTATTTGACAGCAACAGCTTTGCAGCGTCGATGAGAGTGTACTTCTTGCTTTCGTCTTTTGTGCGGTTGTCTTTGTCTGCCAGCTCAAGATCAGGGAATGCTTCAGAGGAAAACTTTGCAGCTTCTTCGTCAGCGGGATTTTCCTTTTCAAGCTCCTTTTCAGGAAGCTCTTTTACAGAGAATACGGAGATCGTGTTTACAACCAGACCGATGATCGCGTAGATGATAGCTACTGTTCTCCAGCCCTCTGCTCCGCCGCCGAACAGTTCAACAGCCTTAACAGTACCCCACTGGATAAGGAGGCTTGTGCTGAATGCGAAGATAAAGCGGATGGAGCCCATCTGTACTCTCTCGTTGCCATTGCGTGTGATAAGAGCGGTAAGCGCGGAGTAAGCGATATTGTTTGCGGTGTAGAATACAGCGTGCAGCAGTGTATAGCAGATAAAGAAATATGCATATTTTGCTACATCGCCCAACTCCATAGGAACAGCAAACAGTGCAACCAGCATAACGCTGTTTCCTATGTATGGCCACAGCATCCAGGGTCTTGCCTTGCCCATCTTTGTTTTAGTCTTATCTATCAGCGCACCGAAGATCACATCTGTAAATCCGTCGAAGAACTTAGATATCATCATAAGCGTACCTACGATGCCTGCGTTAAGCCCTACGGTGTCCGTCAGATAGATCATAATGAATGTGGATATGAACGCATATATCACGTTTCCTGCGATATCGCCTGCGCCGTATCCGATCTTATTGTACCATTTAAGATACCTTCTGTCAGTCATAATAACATCTCCTTTGAATTGAAAAACCGTTGTTATAAGGGGTCGGCACAAGTCTCGAGTTTTGTACCGATAACAGCATTTTCGTCATACCCGAAGAACGCTGCTTTCAATTAAAGGCGCCTTTGCTTCTGTCTTTATTCTACCACTGTTTTCAGTCATAAACTATAAACACAATTGAATAAAACATACACAAAATGATACAATCCACTTGAAAAACTCTGAAAAATATGATAAAATCATATCAGACTATGATGAGAGGAGATATTTTTATGTTTACAAATGTTGCATATTTACATAACTCGCTGTCCGATATGGTAGATCATAGTAAATCACTGGTCGTTACCAGCTGCGGATATTATCGTGTCCACAGCAGACCTGTCGTCAGCACTGAACGCCCGAAGGGCAGAAAGGACTACCAGCTCCTATATATTGCCAAAGGCAAGGGGTATTTCTACTTTGACGGGCTTGACGGCAAAGAAACAGTCATTACAGAAGGAAATATGATATTATTTCGCCCGGGCGAAATACAGTATTATTACTATCACGCTCCCGACAAAACTGAAGTGTACTGGGTGCATTTCACAGGAAGAATGGTGGACGGTATTCTTGATAATTATGAGCTGCCACATTCAGAGAATGTGTTTTACACAGGAACCTCTCCCGATTATGCGTGGTTGTATCGCCAAATGATACAGGAGCTTCAGCTATGCCGCCCGAATTATGAAGAGCTTATGTCGCTTATGCTCCGTCACATTTTCATTATGATCAATCGCTATCTTAAAGAAGGAAAGAAGTCAGGCAGCGAGATACAGAACGAGATCGAAAGAGCTACACATTATTTCAACGAAAATTACAACAAGCCGATAAACATAGATGAGTATGCAGAATCTCGTCATATGAGCACCTGCTGGTTCATACGCTGCTTTAAGCAGATATTAAAGGTCACTCCTATGCAGTATATCCTTTCTCTGCGTATGGCGAACGCTCAAAGTTTACTTGAAGGAACTAAATATAACATCTCTGAAATAGCTGAATATGTCGGCTACGACAATCCTCTGTATTTCAGCAGGCTGTTTCATAAGCACGTCGGTGTTTCGCCGTCGGAGTATAGGAAGAAAAGGAATAATTAACTCTTTTTTCTATACATAAAGTACGGCACCGCCTATACAGCTGTGCCGAAAATACATTATATCTAGGTAACCACTTGAATTGTTTTTTCGTGGGATATGTGCGATATATACCATAAGCTGTATTAATCATTTATCAATACAAATAGATGGCGAAATAATATTAAATGCATTTTGTTTTGTGTTTAATATATTTTGTCAACTTTTTTGGGGGCTTTTTGCAGAATTTGGGTGTATTTTTAATTAATATAGGTGCGATATAGTGAATGCCATATTGTCTATATGAAAATAGTGTATTCATCTGATAATCTTAAATTTCAAAGGAGGAAACTCGTGATGTTAAAAATTGATGTTCAAATCAAAAACATTGATAATGTAATATGTCGTCATATAGCAAGAGCGGACTTTTCTTCGCGCGGTGCTGTGGCACAAGACATTCTTGCGCAGTTGCGTAATTTTGTTGAACATATTATGTTAAAATTCTATGCAAATGGTAGTGACATTGAAAATACATATCCTAATATATGTGCAGCAATTGATTATGTTCAGGCTCGTGGTGACTTAAAAGTCTTATACCATTTTCATAAGTATCTTCAAATTGTAGCTTCGCACTACACTCTTGATGAAGAAAATTCTGAACGGCTTATGCTTAAATACTATGAATACCTACTCACTATAAAGAATCTTTTACATAATAGGTGTGATTTAGATGTTCTTGCTAATCTTGAGGATTTTCCACTGCACATCGACGAAACCTTACAAGAATATTACGAAAAGATAGCAGATAAAATTCGTTTTTATGACTTGAGAGGAGTAGAAAGCGGAGAAAAATATTACATTCAGAAAATTAAACCTTTTTTTGTTGAGCAAAACATATACTATGAAGTAACATTTACTCCAGCTAACGATTATGCTAGTAAGAATAATCGAGTAATCGCATTTACTAGAATCAAGATTACAGACTATTATTCAGCACGTTTCACGATAGTATCAGATTTCATAGAAATACTTGGTAAATCTATGCCGATAAATCTTATTATTGGGTGGGAAGTTGCAATCAGGGATTGTGAATACCAGAACTTTATTGGATGTGTCACTGGACATAAGAGCAAAGTATCATATGCCGAGCAAAAAGAAATAAGTAGATTTCTTACAACAACAGGATTTAGCTTATCGGATTTATT
Organism: Oscillospiraceae bacterium; assembly: GCA_045544715.1. GTDB lineage: Bacteria > Bacillota > Clostridia > Oscillospirales > Ruminococcaceae > CAG-115. Next base: position 19,410 of record JAZPZN010000020.1, read on the forward strand.
TGACTTATCAGATGACACTTTTTATCATATTCAACAAATCTGCACACAAAACTTGCGAAATACGGTTTTATTTGATACGCTTGAAATTTGTCGTTCAATAGTAAAAAAACATAAACCAGGTGAAAATTTGATTCGATATCTAACACATCAAATGAATAATAAAATTATTAAGGGACAGTGGCAAGCTATTCCAAATAATAATCTATCAGGTTTATATTTTCAAAATGGATGTATCCCGTTTGATACTATGCCATTTATCAACTCTTTGATTAGTCACAATCCTCGATTAGGAGACTTATTCGACTGTATTCCCGCACAAAACCGAAAACACGAACTTCTTGCACGATATGTGCGAAATAATACGGAAATTAAAGGACAGCTTTTCACAACAGTAAGGGATATAACAGAATTTGATGAAATACCCGATTTGGCTCAGCAGTATAATAGCAAATTGTGGTATGGACATCGCGATCACAGCAAACTAGTCATAGAGAATGGTCAGATATTTATTAATGGTTACAAAAATGACACTTGCGCTATTATATCAAAACTTAAGGAATTATCTTCTTCGGGTATACAGAATTATACAAGTACCGTAGATGCTTGGTTGAGTAGTACTGATTCTGGGGTGGATTGCGAAGAGAAAAAACTGGCCTTGCGCCAAATGTATGCCAACTCCCGAGTTGCACTTATTTATGGTTCAGCTGGAACGGGGAAATCCACACTAATTAACCATCTATCACACTTCTTTGCCGATAAGAGAAAATTGTTCTTATCACAAACGAATCCCGCTGTTGACAACTTGAAACGCAAAATAACAGCTTCAAATTGCACCTTTTCTACAATAGCTAGTTATTTGTGGAAAAATACAATATCTGTATATGATTTAATTGTAATTGATGAAAGTAGTACTGTCAGCAATGAGGATATGCGTAAGATATTGCACAGACAAAACTATCAGCTTTTACTTTTAGTGGGGGACACATATCAAATCAATTCCATTCGTTTTGGAAACTGGTTCAGCGTTGCACGCTCTTTTGTGCCAGAAACATCAGTGTTTGAATTGACAACTCCCTACAGAAGCAATGATGATAATCTGAAGCGGTTATGGAGCCGCGTCCGTAATATGGATGATACAATTCTTGAATTAATAACACGTCAAGAGTATTCCGTCACTCTGGATGCTTCAATCTTTGATAGTGCAGAGGATGATGAAATTATTCTTTGCCTAAATTATGATGGGCTATACGGTATAAATAATATAAACCGTTTTTTACAAGAAAGCAATGTCAATGTTCCTGTTAGATGGGGTATTCAGCAATATAAAGTTGGAGATCCAATTTTATTCAATGAATCTGATCGCTTTTCGCCTGTTGTGTACAATAATATGAAAGGAAAAATTGTCGATATTGTTATTTACAATGAAGATGAATCAGATGGATATATTCAGTTTGACATCGAGCTTTGTAAGGTAATTAATGGTATGGATGCATTGGGATGTGATTTTGAGCTTCTTGAAAATTCGGAAAACGGAAATTCGATAATTCGATTTAAGGTGTACAAAACTAGAAGTACTGACGAAGATGATGATGGAAATTCAAGAGCGGTCGTACCATTTCAAGTAGCTTATGCTGTATCCATTCACAAAGCACAGGGATTAGAATATCGATCAGTAAAGATAGTTATAACTGATGAAGTTGACGAGTTGATTACTCATAGTGTTTTTTACACAGCTATAACTAGAGCACAAAATAAACTGAAAATCTATTGGACTCCTGAGGTTGAAAATAAGGTTCTTTCCAGTATTAGCCCAAGAAATGTTAATAAAGATATTGGTCTACTGAGACGATATGTATAAAATGCAATTAATAATATGATGAATTTATTATCGTAATAGAATCCAAACGCTGAAAAACATTTTGTGTATTAGTAGTCATCTTATAACGAAATTATACTAGTATTTATTTTAATACTCTCATCCCAAAGCTTGACAACTCCCCCAAACAGGTATATAATACTCTAAAAGGAACTTACAAACCGCATAGCGAAGCCACCTAAAAGGTCGCTAGCGATAGCGGGCGTGAGTCATCTCGACCACACAAAAAACCTCGCCAGACCGTTTATCAATGCGGTTTGACGAGGTTTTTCTTTTTCTGCAAAACAAACTTTTGCACGCTATTTATCACGAAAAAAGCCCAAAAAATCAGAATGATGGGTATCAAAAGCACATTGCTATAAAAATCTCCCTGTAGAAGATCCTACAGGGCAAAATTATTATATATCAGCTACTGTAACAGTATATTCAAAAGCCTTCTCCGGCTTGCCAAGTCCCTTTTCAGTGCGTATATCTGCAGATTGATATTATTGAGCGCAATTATGGACTGGACAGCAGGGTTCGAACCTGCGACACAACAGTGCTATTCGCCTGCTATCATAATGACGGCTGCTCTACCAACTGGGCTATGTCCCGAGAAAAGGCGGCGAGAGCTACCCGCCGCCAAATGAGGAAAATCAATGCCATAAGCCAAAGGTGGAAAGGAACACACGGCGATCACAGCTCCTGCGCTGCTTTCGCCGATATTGCGGCGGTGTATCAAGCTGCCGCTTTGAAAGGAGGACAAGCCGTCCGTAAGGTGTCAATTTTGCGAAATTTTGATAAACTTTCGCTGAACATCTGCCGAACAATCTCAAAATAGGCTATTTTTGAGATTATGGCATAAAAAATGCGCCCCGTAGGACGCTGTGTATTGTGTTGTATAGAAAAACCGCCTTTTTAGGGGCGGTTAATCATTAAAAATCCAATTCCACCGAACTTCCATTGTTCAAAGCAGTAGTTAAGGCTTTAATAAATGTCGGAACATATAATTCGTGGCTACGCACCACATCAATAATTGAGTTTATAATATCACAATCAATAGTTTCAGATTCATATTCATCGATCATCAAGTCGTGCGAGTTATTGATTTCATCAATTAAATTCTGTGAATCCAAATAATAATACTCACTATACGGCAAAACGATAACTTCAGTTTCATCAGAATTTACCGCAGTAATATCCTTTAAGAATGTATTCGAGCTAGTTTTGTCTTTGAATATTGTCATTAATAATTTATGCTCATCAGCCATCATTTTACCTCCTTATCAGCGTTATTAAAAAGTTCACTCCGTATTGCTTATCCGCTATCTTAAAACGCTTGCCGTCAAGCTCTCCGCAGGTGCGCTCAAGCCGCTAAGCACAATAGCTGCTAATATGGAGCAATCACGGATAGTATGTTTTTTTCTATGGATTTACTACAAAGTAACGCTCTGCATTACAAAACAGTTACTATATTCCATCCGAATCAGTGAGGGTGATTCCGTTTACACCAAGTGGAATAGCATGGTCAAGCCCTACGAACTTTCCGCCCTCCTGCCATAGCACTTCTTTTACAAAAGCGTATTTTTCCTCGTCCCATGTCTGAAAGTCATCGAGAACAAGTCCGCCGGTATCTCCCGAGTTAGCATTGAAACACCAGAAAGTATGATTAAGCTTGTTTTCCTTGATAAGCTGACGCATATATGTCATCCAAGTAAGATTTGGCTCTCTCATAAAGCCGCCCCACTCACCAATAAGCAGAGGGGCTGTGTTTTCCTCGTGGATATAGAACCAGTTATCACGCCAGCAATCCCTCATAAGACTGTCGAAATCATAGCTTCCCTCAAACCAAGGCTGTTTGTAAACAGTAGGGCCATAGTCGTGGGGCGAATAAACCAGCTTGTTCTGATATTTTCCAAGATCAACAGGATGATCCTTTACACCTCGCAGATTACCACCCCACCAGTTGAAGTAATAATCCTTCTCATTGGTCGAATGGAAATCAGCATTGTTCTTGATATCTATCGGATATATTTCAATACCCTCTACAAGGATGAGCACATTCGGATTTTTTGCAAGTATCCTTGCCGCTGCGGTCTCTGCAACATGCTTCCAGTTATTCGCATCGGTGGAGTCGTTCCATATTGCTGCGCCATCACCCTCGTATGGCTTGCCGTGAGGCTCGTTCTTGAGGTCGTAGGCGATGATGGTATCGTTGTTCTTATACCGCTCCGCCATCCATTCCAGAGCAGAATAGAACTCCTCAACGGACACTTTGGATGTGTACCAGAGATTTACATTGTGCCCCGAAGCATTGGTTTCAGCACTGTGGATATCGGGCATTACCTTTATGCCGTTTTCCTCAGCTAGTTTAAGGAAGTATTCGAATATTTCAAGGCTGTTCATTCCATTGAGTGCAGTGTTGTAGGCATTGTTGAAGTTAGCCTTTGGATATTCACCTGCCGCCCATTGATTGATAAGCTCTGCCGATATAGGAACACGTATGAGATTGAAGCCATGATCTGCGATAGCCTTGACAGAAGGTTCAAGCTGACTGTTCCATAAGCCATCAAAGGTATTTGTACCAGTATTGTAGCCAAACCAGTTCACACCTGTCAGCCATACTCGTTTGCCTTCCTTGTCAACTATTCTGTTGCCATCGGTGTACAGCCAATCATCACCCTGCACGGCATCCTCAGAACGTGCAAGAAGCTCACTTACATCAACGGTGACATTCTGACTGACGTTGTTATTGTTGCTCTGTTGCCCGTTCTGGTTCTGGGTGTTCTGGTCAACATGACCCTCTTTTATGGTACATTCGATTCCATTAAGAGTTGCACTCTTCACCTTGAACGCTTTTGTTGTTCCCATGTTACAGCCCACTACAATGGTGCCGCCATTAATGATGTCTCCGTTATATTCAGCGTTGGTTATCTCAAGATTGCTGCCATTTATGGTATATGTACCATTCCAGCCCTGACAGGAGCTAAGCCCTTCTATCGCCATCACAAGCTTCCAGCCGCTGATATTCTTGCCGCTGTAATTGGTGATACCAAACTGTATTCCATACATAAGCTCACCGCTGCTTTCCCATGAGTTGTCAACTGAGTATTCAAGCAGCATCTGGGCATCATTAGGCTCAGGCTTTGCATTGTTTGCAGTGGAGGTTGCAGGAACGATAGCAGAGGTATCCTGCACGGTTGAAGATACACTGCTTTGAACGGTCGTGGCGTCTGTAACTGATGTGCTTTCGTCGCTTTGCACGGGTTCAGACTGAGCATTATGCTCAGCAACAGAAGAATCATCTGTCACCGAAGATGCCTGCGTAGACACCGAAGCAGTAGACTGTAATATGTCAGAACCCATGGAGGTATCATGAGAACTTTCAGGCAGATTAGTCACAATGAGAGCAATCACCAGTGCAATTATCACGACTCCCATAACACACATTGCAGCTATCATCCATTTGCCATTCTTTTGTGTTTCGGATATCTGCTTATTATTTTCGTTATCCATTATGTCACATCACTTTCTTGCATATTATCGGACTGTTATGAGTATAACATATTCTCAAAGGATTTTCAAGCTTTCATCCGAAAGACGTTGAACCATCTATGAGATATCAAATTTTATAGTTTATATGCGCTATTACAGTGAAATGATCGTCATCTCACCAATCCTTCATGTCACACATATTATATAGAGAGGCATCAAATGCCGACATGAACAAGGAGCGATATAATGAACTTTTTTGATATAGATCTCGAATCACGTACCCGTGCCGAAAAAGCACGGATGCTACTAATGCGCAGCGGTATACGCAGCACAGTTATTCGCACAACGGGCAGAGGCGGCTGCCGTTTTTCGCTGCGGATATTCTCTGACAGGGATACCGCCTGCCCCATCCTCCGCAGGAGTGGAATTAACTGCGGATGATATACCTCGACAATGCCGCCACCTCTTACCCGAAGCCGCCATCAGTCTATCGGGCATGGAGTAGATCGCTATCTGCATATGGAGCAAATCCCGGGCGATCAGGGCATAGCATGGCCGAGCGAACAGCCTCCGCTGTCTACGAGAGTCGTGCAAAGTGCGCAGAGTTATTCAATGCTGATCCCGAAAACACCATTTTCACCCTTAACTGCACCCATGCACTTAACCTTGCAATAAAGGGACTTGGCAGAAAAGGCTGTCACTATGTTGCCAGCGACATTGAGCACAACGCATCGATCCGACCAATATATGCCGCTGCAGAGCACTTCAGCGGCGGCTACACGCTGTTCCGCACCGATGACGATGACCGCATAACCATCGCAAATGCCGAGCAAGCCATAAAGCAAAACACCGTAGCACTGGTGTGCACTGCAGCCAGCAATGTAACAGGCAGGCGGCTGCCCATTAAAGAGCTTGCACGGCTTTGCAGACAAAGGGGCATCTGCTTCATTGTAGACGCTGCGCAGGGCGCAGGAGTGCTTCCGCTTAGCCTTTCAGACGGAATCAACATCATATGCGCCGCAGGTCACAAGGGACTTTATGGGCCAATGGGAACTGGCCTGCTGATAACCGATGGCAGTTACCCTCTATCGCCCCTTATCGAGGGCGGCACGGGTAGCCTTTCTGAAAGCCTGATGCAGCCCGATTTTCTCCCCGACCGCCTTGAAAGCGGAACGATAAACACCCCTGGGGCTATCACTTTGGGTACAGGTGTAGAGTTCGTTCAGCGCCGAGGAACAGACACTATCTACCGCCATGAGATGGCTCTCTGTCTGCAGTTTACAGAAGCTATGCGCAAAATGAAGCACATTCAGCTTTACACTGATATCTCAGTCAAAAACAAGCATCTATATGTTCCCGTAGTGCCATTCAACATTAAAGGCATGACGCCATCCGAGGGAACTACACTCCTCAGCGAGCACGGTATCTATATGCGTGGAGGACTGCACTGCGCCCCCCTTGCCCACAGAAAGCTTGGCACGCTTGAAACAGGCGGAACAATACGCTTTGCACCCTCAGCATTTAATACCTCTGCTGAAATATCTCAGGTGATCGGCTTTCTATCAAGGATAAAATAAAAATGCAGCCGAGTTATGCTCGGCTGCATTTGACTTAAACATATTCATATCCATAGCTGAACGGATCGACTGCTGTACCGTTAACACGGGTCTCAAAATGCAGATGGTTACCTGTAGACCATCCCGTAGTGCCGACATAGCCTATGATATCACCCTTGCTGACCGTCTGACCTGCCACAACTGTTGTGGAATAGCAATGGGCATACAGTGTTGAAAGCCCACCGCCGTGGTCGATAATGACATAGTTGCCGTATCCACCGTTCCAGCCGCTGTCGTTGTAGGCAAGGATAACTGTACCGCTCTGCGCTGCATAGATGTTAGCACCGCCTATGCCTGCATTTCCAACATCGATGCCACGGTGGTTGCCACCTCTCCATGCATCATAACCAAAGTAAGTGGTGATGTAAGTATATTTGCTGTCAAGCGGCCATCTGAAGCCATCGGAGGAGTAAACAGGCGCATTGGAATTCGCTCTCTGCTTCTCACGGATAAGCTCCTCGATCTCGGCATCGATAGCATCCATCTGCTCTGCAGTGGCATCGATCTGACCTCTCAGGTCAGCGACCTTGTCCTCAAGCGACTCGTTGTACGCTGCATATTGATAGAGAGTGTCGTAACGCTCATCCGCATGCGCCTGCAGGTCAGCCTTCTCACCCTCGAGAGCCTCAAGGTCAGCCTCAAGCTGTGTCTTTTGCTCCTCAAGCTTTTTCTTGTCATTTGCAAGGTCATTTATATCATTATTAAGCTCAATAATGAGATTTTCCTGCTCTTCAATGGCAGCCTTCAGATCATTCACGAACTCAAGATTGCGGCTGCTGATATTCTGTACCACATCCTGATATACGAAGAAATCGTACCAGTCATCAGATCCCTCGATGATAGGAAGAGTATCAGAGGTATCGTTCATATAAAGCACACGGATAAGCTGAGCGAACTTTTCAAGGTTAGCCTCGTTTTCAACTTCAAGCTCACTTATGCGCATCTGCTTATTTTCGATCTCGACCTCCTTGACCTTGATATTATTCTCAACATCAACGATCTCGATCTTCTTTTTATTTATCGCTTCCTGCTTTGCGGTTATCAGCTGACCATATGTCTGTATCTCAGACTGTATGCCATCTATCTGGGCATTGATAGTATCCATCGCCTGCTCATTGGCAGAGATGTCACCGGTGAGAGAGCCTATCTCCAGCTCACGCTTCTCATTCTCCTCCTTGATCCTCTCAGCCTCTTCTTCAAGCTTTTTGATCTCAGAGTCATAGTCGATAGCACCTGCGTAGGTGGTAAATATATTATCGCCAAGAGGCACTGCAGCCACTGCTGCCGACAGCAACACTGCGCTGAGGCACATGGCTGATTTCTTTATAAAATTATGTATCTTCCCCATGATTACCCTTTCTACCAGAACATCCTGCCGTCATGTACGGCGAATTTTTATGTAATATATAATAATTATAACCCAGATAAGCCGACATGTCAAGAGGAAATCCTCGGAAAAAACGACAAAGACGACATCAAAGCTCCCCCTCTACAGCAAGGGGGAGCAACTGATTTAATCGGATTGTGCGGTAGTCACTATCTCATAGCGGATACGCTCATCGATAGCGTCAATGGGATCGGGGGAAGGTTTTCCGGTGTAGAAGCCCTGAATATAATCAACTCCATAGGATATCACTGCACGCAGCTCCTGCGAGGTCTCAACACCCTCTGCCAACACCTTGATATTGTTATGCTTTGCAAGGTCAATAGTGCTCTTCACGAACATCTGCTTATTGACATCCTTGTGGATATCAGTGATAAGGAAACGGTCTATCTTGATAACCTGCGGCGCATATCGCAGCAGATTAACGATGTTGGAATGACCTGTACCGTAATCATCTACTGCTATCTGACTGACATCACTGCCGCCCAGATGCTTCATCATGTTAAGCTCTTCATCAGAGATGGTATTTTGCTCGGTGATCTCCAGCACTACGTTTCCAAGATACTCTTTATACATATTGCAGAAATTGTCATAGTCCTTATCCTTTAGGAAATAGCCTGGGATAGAGTTGATGAACACCTTTCTTCCTGCAAACTTGTCACTGTCTGCAGCATAACGTTCCATAACGTTGAACATAGTAGCCTTTTCAACATCATACATACGATTGAACTCACCTGCGGTTGCAAGCACCTCCAGCGCATTCATGCCCACCTTCGGACCTGTACGCATAAGAGCCTCATAAGCATAGATGTCGCCCGTCTTAGCATCAACGATGGGCTGGAAATTGTATGTAAACAGGTTTTTGCTGATAAGCATATTAAACTTGTCGTAATGCTCCTTAGGGGATACCTGCTCCTTAGCAACTGCCAGCGTACCATACTGCACACGATTAAGGTACATCTCACCGCTCGCAAGCTTTATGAAACCTGCGAGATTTACATCCCAACCCGGATCGCAAACAGTACAGCCACAGTTCACCTCAACATAGTATTCCTTGTTGCTGCTGCCGTTGAACTGCTCGTTATGGTCGAAAAACCTCTTGGTAGCATCCGCTATCGTGTCACCGATTATTTCAAAATCATCGAAATAATTGATGACGATGAACTCATCCTCAGATATTTGTCCGATACAGCAATCATCATTATTAGAGGCTATCAGCGCATCTGCAACAAATCGCAGTGCCTCCTCAATGTCCTTGAGTCCATAATTATCGTAGATATATTTGTATTTCGGCATACCATAGATGGATATAGCAAGCATCTTCTTGCGGTTGTTCTCATCCGAGCCAAACTCCTCAAACCACTTTGTAACGCCCTTGAGATTAGGCAGCTTTGTAACCGGATTTACAAAATCAGCATTTTCGATGCTCTCTGCCATTACCTTCTGACGCTGCAGATTGAACGCTGCATTAAGCGCAATATTTATACCTTTACAGGTACGATTGATCTTATGACCCTCATCAAATACATCATTTACCCTCACTGCGTAGTAACCACATACCTCGCTGCCCACATACACTGCAGTAAATATGCAGCAGGTATCATCCTCTGCCCACTTTTCAAGGTCAGGTAGCAGGCGGTCGATGCTGATGGTATCAAAGCTCTCCACTTCACCCACAACATCAATGAGTGCGGGAATGACCGCAAACCTCTGGTCGCTGGTATAGCCTGAGCCGGAGTATAGCATACCATCCTCAGACTCAAGATACGATGCCTTGAGACAAAGCGTCGAATTTCGCATGATGCTTTTTGAAAGCATTATGCAAAGCTGGCGCATCTCTGCACAGTCGATCATCTTGTCCAGCCAGTTGAATATATGCGCCTCATGAGATTTCATGGCACGGGTAGCATTGAACAGCTGACCTGCATCACTGTGATAATGATTACCATTGTGACAACCGCAGCTTTCTGCAATAACAGGCTCCATTTCCTGCACGAAAGTCCTGCAGGGTATACCCTCGTCAAGTGCCCTAAGGATGATGCCAACAGTCAGCTCAGCCATGCTGTCCATAACGTCACGGCAGGTGGTGAGTCTGGGATTGAAATACTCCGCATCCGATACACCGCCGAAGCCTGTTACGATAACATCCTCGGGAACCCTATAGCCTATATCTCTCAGATATTCACAAACGGCGATAGCCATATAGTCGTTGGCACATATGATCGCTCCGGGAGGCTTTTTGCCACCCTCAAGCATCCTGTCCATAACTGCCTTTGTAGGCACATTCCAATACTCGCCGTAGTCAAGCCTGTCCTCGCTAAATTCAAGCCCGTTCATTGCGAGTGCATCCTTATAGCACTGTATCCTAGTTTCAGAATATGGATCATCTGTACGTCTGCCTGCAATAAAGAACGTATCAGTCACACCGTGGTCACGGATAACATGATCCACAACAGCAGTGAGAGCCTTATGGCAACGCTTTGAAACAGTAAAGCAGCCCTCAGCCTCATCATCGATGAGAATGACAGGTACATCATTTGCCCTTGCCCTGCTGATGATTTCATTTTTAAGATCCTTGCAGTGATACATGGTATCAGAAATGATAACAAGCGCATCTATGATATCGAAATTGATAAGCTCATAAACTGACTTTGCGCCCTCAGCATAGGTATTGTTGACATAAAAATCCAGCACGCTGTTAAATACCATGACCTTGCAGCCGCACTTGTACGCAGCCTTGCGCAGATGGTCAATATAATCAGCCTCAGCACGATTTTGAACGATAGTAACGCAAACGCCTATTACTTTATGACCATTAATCATTTTATCACCACACAATTTGCATATTTTGCATATATAATATAATTAATGATACCACATTTTGCGCATTTTGTCAATGTTTTTACCATCTACATATTGTTTCTTTAGCAAAGATGCAACAAATTTTATAGTTTTTTTATGAAAATTTACATCGCTGCTAACGTTTTATGTCAAAAAACATCCTCCCAATGTCAGAATATCAGCAGTATCTATTGGCTAAAATATCCAAAAGAAACGCAAGATAATGTATGCAAACGACTTTTTTGACGATTTTAACAATTTGTTTACAAAATCCTAACACTTCTATGACAAAATAGTGTATAATAAAATCAATAGCTCACCGTGAGCGAGAAAAACTACAGGAAAATGATAATATGACAAACACAACAACACCTCGCAAAATAGCTCTCCTTACCGATTCCTGCAGCGACCTCTCCCAGGAAACAGCTGCCAGAAACGGCATATTTATCGTGCCGCTGCGTATACTCTGCCCGGATGGCGAATTCATTGACGGCATAAACATCAAAAGCCACAACATCTACGAAAGGCAGGAAAAAGGCGAAGTGCTCAAGACCTCTCTCCCCCTTGCAGGAGATGTGGAAGATGTCCTTGAAAAGATATCTGCCGCAGGCTACGACGGAGTTATCGGCATCATGCTATCCTCAGGTCTGTCGGGAACCTATAATCTCGTAAAGCAGGTCACAGAAGAATATGAAGAGCTGAATGTCCGTATCTATGATTCGCTGAGTGGCTCTCTCGGTGCAGGGATGATACTCATGCAGCTTGCCGAGGATATCCGCAAAGGTATGGATTGGCGTACACTGACCGAGCAGCGTGTGCCGCATCTCCTTAAAAACACATTCGCATTTTTCTCCGTTGACACACTGGAGCATCTGCAAAAGGGAAGTCGGAGGGGCCAAGCGGTCTTAGGAAGACAAG
>JAZPZN010000021.1:0-21414 GCA_045544715.1 Oscillospiraceae bacterium
ACATTTCCGCAAAATGCCTATATAGTAGAAAAAATCGGGCAGGGAGTTAACGAATTCTTCGAGCAAGCTGACCTCAGAGGTCACTGAGAAAGGAAATATATGCAAAAAATACTAGGATATATCCGCCGTGCCTGCCAGGAATTCGACTTGATTGAAGACGGTGACAGGATCGCTGTCGGAGTATCAGGCGGCAAAGATAGCCTCGTGCTACTTGCAGGACTCGCTCACATGAGAAGGTTTTACGAAAAGAATTATGAGATAGTAGCTATTACTCTTGATCCTCGCTTTGGTGGAGAAGACGGTGACTATACCGCCGTTGCAGAGCTTTGTGAAAAGCTTGATGTCGAATTCCATCTGCTGCGCACTGATATCGCAGAGATAGTATTCGATATCCGCAAAGAGCAAAGTCCCTGTTCACTCTGTGCAAAGATGCGCAGGGGTGCGCTACACGACGCTGCTAAGGAGTATGGCTGCAACAAGATCGCCCTCGGACACAATAACGATGATGCCATAGAGACGTTTATGATGAACCTGTTCAAGGAGGGGCGCATCGGCTGCTTTGCCCCGATATCATATCTATCACGCAAGGATATCACTATGATAAGACCTCTTGTGTTTGCTCCTGAATACGCCGTAGCAAGCTGCGCACGTAGGAATGATTTTAAGATAGTAAAATCTAAATGCCCAGCCGACAAAAACACCACTAGACAAACCACCAAGGAGATGCTGGCAAAAATGGAGCACGAGGATAAAGGCATTAAGCAGCGCATCTTCGGTGCAATGAGAAAAGCCAATATCGATCGCTGGGGTTATAAGGAGGACAAGGAATGACATTGTTCTATGTTATCGGACAGTGTACATGGGGAGCCTTGCAAACGCTTGCAGGAGGATTTTTGTTCCTCATTAACATTACAAAGCCCCATTTTACCTATAATGGTGCTATCGTTACTCGTTGGAAGATGAAGGGCAGCGTTTCTCTCGGAGAGTTCATATTCCTCAATGAAAAAGCCGATGAAACAATACTTGCGCACGAATACGGGCATACGGTACAATCGCTGATCCTCGGGCCATTATATCTGTTAGTTATTGGGCTTCCATCGATAGTATGGGCTGGATTCCCTTTGTTTGTCAGCTTTCGCCAAAAGAAAAACTACTCCTATTACCGCTTTTATACCGAACGCTGGGCAAATTTTCATGGTGACAAGATATACCGAAAAAAGGGACAGCCTTAACAGACTGCCAAAGTAATCGCACGTAAACTAAAGAGCGACTAATTAAAACACCTCAAAAATTCTGAGGTGTTTTTACTATGTGTGATTAGGATAAACAACAATGCCAATACTCCTTATACAACAGAAAGGAGTATGCTTATGAAAACAATTATTATTGACATAATTATGGCAGTTGGGATGACGGCTGCATTACTGCTTGGAGCTTTTTCAGATTTTTCGCAGCAATGTGAAGATGTGCAGCACAGCGTTTTGAGACTGCATATACCTGCAAACTCAGACAGCGAAACAGACCAAGCACTTAAGCTACAGCTTCGTGATATGCTGCTTGAGAGGTTTGGCAGCACATTGGCTGAGTGTGATTCTCTGGAAGAGGCATACATAAATACAGAAACCCTTCTACCTGAAATCGATGCGGCCGCTGACCGCTTTCTTTCGGATAACGGAGCAGAATACTCTGCAAAAGCAGAACTTGTTAATATGTATTTTCCCACCCGCAAATATGATAATATCACCCTTCCCGCAGGCAACTACGATGCACTTCGTGTCACACTGGGCAGTGGCAGCGGACAGAATTGGTGGTGTGTTATGTACCCATCACTCTGCCTTTCAGCAGTGTCAGACGAGATTACCGAGGAATTAATGAGCGATGAGGACTCAGCCCTATACCCCTTTCTCTCAGATGAGCCCGTGCAAATTGAAGTTCGGTTTGCTTTGTTTGAGTTTTTTGAAGGTCTGTTCAACTAAAAATGCGGCATCTATGATGCCGCATTTGTGTTAACCATGAAAACTGCGCTTTGGATTGCCAATTACTATCCTTATCATCTGTTGCATTACCTGCTTTTTTACAGGCTGCTTAAGCTCGTCAAGCTTTGCGCTACCATACTCTGCATCCTGCGGTTTCAGCTTAACAAAGCGTGCTGTAACCTGCTCCGCCGTGCGTGCAGACAGCTCCTCAACGCACACCGCACAATCGCAGGCATTAAACCTCCGCAGTATCTCAGCTGCATTTTCATCAATCGCAACTGCCGTGAGATTTACTGTCACAAGTTCACCTGTAAGAGCACTGTCGAGCTGTTTTGCCTCACGTCTCAGCATACGAGATAGCGGCTCAACACCACGCAGAGCCTTTGGGATACTGCTCTTTCCCGCAACGATAACAGGATTGATGACTTCAGTTGGCTGAACAAGCCGCATAACATGCGGAGTCTTACTGCTGATATCTGCTACAGTCTCCGTTTTCTTTTCAGAAGTTTTTTTCTTCGCTGTAGGCTTGGGAATCACTACATTTATGTCTTTCTGACTTGAAGTTTTTTTCTCCTGCTTAGGTAATTTGCTTTCAGATGCTTCATCCTGCTTTTTTGTTGCTTTTTTCGGTGCAGACTTTTTGGCATCAGGCTTTGCATTTACTGACGATCTCTGCTTTTTGGCAGGAATCACAGACAGATTTTCGCTTTGAGATATATTCTCTGTGCTTTTTCTCATGCCTTTTTAGCACCCGATTTCTTATCTTTACAGCCGGTCAATTCCTCTATCAGAGCCATATACTCATGCGTAGCCTTGCTTTTGGGTGCATGAGTAATGATAGACTCGCCATGAGCGGGAGCTTCCGCAATACTTACACTGGCTGAAATGCGAGTATTGAATATCTTGGTATCAAGCTGTACTGCGATCATCTGAGCAAGCTCCTCAACCTCCTTGGTAAGGGTAAGCCTGCCGTTATACTTGTTAAGCAGAATGCCCGCAACATGCAGATCCTTATTATAATAACGCTGAACAGCATAAATGGTCTGCTTCAGCTGCGCTATACCCTGTAAGCTAAGTATCTCACACAACATAGGTATAACAAGCTCATCAGCTGCTGTATATGCATTGATGGTCAGCACAGACAGTGCGGGTGGAGTATCAAGTATGATATAATCGTATGCATCACGCACTGCTTCAAGCTGCTCACGAAGCACATATTCTCTGCCTACACCTGTAAGCTCCAACTCCACACCTGACAGCAAAATATTCGACGGAATAACATCGCATACGCTACCAGTCTGAATTGCGTCCTCTACTTCACAGTTACCCTTGAACAGATCATATACGGTGAAGCTGTCATCAGCCTCCAGACCCAAGCTAAAGCTGAGGTTGCCCTGAGGGTCAAGGTCGATTGCAAGAACCTTTTTACCTAATTTTGAAAGACCTCCGCAAAGTGCGCTGCAGGTCGTAGTCTTACCTACTCCGCCCTTCTGATTTGTTACCGCAATAATTTTAGCCAAAGCAATTCCTCCAAAATCGCAAGGGCGCACAAAATTTGTCCGCCCTCGATTGTTTTTTCTGGATTATACAAATTCAGGGTCGATATATTCGCCTGATTCGCTATCCTCCGGAACATAAACGTGGTAGTTGGTCTTACCATTCTTCTTAACGAAGTACATCGCTGTATCGGAGAAGGACAGCAGCTCATTGGCATCTTCAGTATGATCGGGACAGTAAGCGATACCGATACTTGCCTTTACATTAATGATAGTGCCATCGCTTGTTGTGTAGCCATTGTAAAGCTCATTGATGATATCCATAGCGATATTTTCGATATTCTCGATATCAGCCTGATCGATGAAGCAAAGCACGAACTCGTCGCCACCAAAGCGTCCTGCAAAGCCGCCCTTATCCTCAACCTTGACCTTAATGATATCAGCAACATACTTGATAACCTCATCACCTACAGTATGACCGTATCTGTCGTTGATAAACTTAAAGTCGTCAACATCGATGAACATCGTTGCAACCTTATTTGCACCACGACGCTCGATCTCACTGCTGAGAGTTCTGATAAATGTATTTCTGTTATAAAGCTGAGAAAGGAAGTCGTAGCTTGCACGCTCAGACAGCTGCAGCTCAAGTTTCTTATCGTTGTCGATATCTGTCATGACGCCGATTACACGGAGAGTTTCACCCAAACGGTCAGTAATGCAGACAGCACGGAGAGATACCCAAATAACTGCGCCAGTCTTAGTCTTGAGCTGATACTCTGCGCTGTAACCATTCTTGTTCTTCAGCAGGGTATTGATATCACGCTTGTACTTCTCAGCGTCCTCAGGCTCCATGAGAGAGTCAAGGAATCGACCATTAGAAAGCGTAGCAACCTCAGTATCGATCTCAAACTTTGCACGGATGTTGTCGGAAATATACATTCTTTCCTTGTGGAAGTCCCACTCGAAAAGCATGTTATCAGACAGCTCAGCGATGGTGCGGTGACGCTCTTCACTAAGCAGCATTTCATCAAGCAGCTCGTTGAAGGATGCCATGATCTCACCGAGCTCGCTCTTTCTTGTCTTGACGTTAAAGCGAGTTTCAGTACGACCATCAGCCATAGCGATCTCATCCATAGTCTTGAGCATATCGTGCATGCTCTTGATAAACTTGGAAACGATCAGCATACCAAGCAGTGAGCAGGCTGCACATGCAACAAGGATAACTGCCCAGCCAATGAGGTTAGTCGTAAGTGACATAGAGCCAAGATAGGAGGAATCAACAATACCTGCCCATCTCCAAGTATTTACATTTGTGATAACGCCACTCGCATAAGTATACTTGCCAGCCTTGCCCTCGGTCATAGTATTCTGAGAGTTGCCGGAAGCTACATAGCTAGTATTTTCAAACATCTCATACAGCTTGTCAGCAAAAGCCGAATCAATCTGAGCCTTCTTCAAAACAGATCCGGTGCCGTCATAGTTGATAACAGTACCCTCCTGATCAACAAGGATCATGTGAGCATATCCATCAAGATACACGCCACCCATAGCCTTTACAATGCCGCTGTCAGCGCCGATGGAAACTACAGTACAAACATAGCCGAGCTTAGCACCTGTCTTATTATCGGGATCCTCATAGATCTCTTTGCTGATAAAAAATGCGTCTGTTTTATAACTCTCCCAAGTCATTACAGTGGAGACCTGAGGCATATTTTCTGCATTGAAATGCTCAAAGCTGCCCGAGCTGCTGCCACTGGCAGAAGCCACTACAGTGCCATTGTCATCAATGATAAGGATATCGATAATATCCTTGTCTGAGTTAGCATAAGCCTTCAGTGTAGAATTAGCAGTATCGCCACCGAGATCGGCAGTACCAACAACCACATCCATTTTTGCCAGCGATGTGGTTGTTGCGATATAATCCTCAAAAAGCAGTTCTAAGGCAGAGGACTTGGAAAGCGACACTGTTGAAAGAGTATCTCTCTTTGCATTTCCCTCAAAGCCTGAAATAGCGAAGGTGCCGACAATACCGATGATTACTGCAGGAATAACTGCAAACATAACCAGTATCGTCGTCATAACGACCTTCAGTTTTGCATTGCTGATCATTATCTGATCCCCCTTGAAAAATTTATGTATTTTTGTATCTGTTGCTATTAATAGTCTTCATTTTCAATTGCCTTTTGGCGCTGTGCAAACTGAGCTTTGTAGATATACTTGCCAATATAATCTTCCTGAGAAGCAGTCAATCCCTGGAATTCGCAACCATATCCCTTGATATTGCCCTCACGGTCACGCTGTACTCGCAGCACACGTACCATAGCATTTAATCTATAATCAACAAACAGATCAATGTCAACGCAAACAGCATCATCCTGTTCAAACTCGAAATCTGGGCAATTCATGAAAACACCACCGATATTGATATCGAGTATCTCAATTGGAAACGGCTCGTCAAAGCGTATCGTCTCTTCGTCACGCATGAAGAAAAGCGCTCTGCCTCGCTCGTTGACCTTGATCTTGAAGTAGCGTCTGCGCTCTTCCAAAAGCTCGGTCTCTCTGTTTTGCTTTAATATCATCACATTGAGCTGATTGCTCATAGATACCGAAATCATACCTGGATATTTTATTCTGTCGCCTGATTTTGTGGTCGTAACGATAAATACTCTCTCGCCCTTATTGAACGAAAACAGATCTACGCCCTTAATTATGACGATGCTGTCCTCTGCACTTTCAATATTCTTCGGAAAAGTAAAGTTTTTTTCTGATGAAACCACAACTGCGCCACTCTTATCCAGGATCTCGACCTTTACGATCTTGTTCGGAAAAAACAATCGCATCAAATCCTTTTATTATGTAGTTTCTGCCGTAATTTTGCGCAGGGCACACTACGGCACAATAATTATAAATATATTATACATTATTCGCCTTGATAAATCAAGCGATAATGTAAAAATTCTAAAATATTCACATATTTTTTTGTGTTTTTTGTCTAACATAACTATTTGTCAATATCCTTTGAATTACACACAAACAAAATACGCTGCTATCATTGCAGCGTACTTTATCATTTTTGAGAATAGTTGTCTCGCTGTTGCACAGCGAGCTGATCACATCTCTCGTTTTCTGCGTGGCCTGCGTGCCCCTTTATCCAACAAAATTCCACATCGTGGATATCCAACAGATCCAGCAAACGTCCCCACAGATCGGGATTTAGAGCCGGCTTGCCATCGCTCTTCTTCCAGCCTTTTTTGCGCCATCCAACTGCCCATCCCTTTGTTACTCCATCTACAACGTACTTGCTGTCTGTAGTGAGCCTTACCTTACAAGGAAATTTTAGTGCCTCCAGGGCTGTAATCACACCCATTAACTCCATGCGGTTGTTTGTTGTGTGTGGCTCGCCTCCGCTTAGCTCCTTTTCTCTTCCGTCACAGCGAAGTATTGCTCCGTAGCCGCCTGGACCTGGATTTCCGCTACAGGCACCATCGGTGAATATTTCTACAAATTTCATCAGAACCTCCAACCAAAACAGCCCCCGTAACGGAGGCTGTTAATGTTGCTTTTATGCGATTGCAACTGTAATATCAGTTTGCAAGACCTGCTCTTTCGATACCTTCTGTAAAATACTTCTGAAGGAAGATATACATGATAACGATAGGAGCGATAGCCATAAGACAGCCTGCCTCCATCCAAACGATGTAGTCAGAAGGAATTCCAACCTCACCGGTGATGTAGATAGACATTGTTGTTGCGATACCATCGATTTTCAAGGAGATCGTATTGGGATCCTTGAAGAACATCGAGGATACATAGTAGTCATTCCAATACCAAACGATAGAGAAGATGAATACAGTCAGGAAGGAGCTTGCCGCATTGGGAACCATAACGCTGATAAAGGTCTTGAACGGGCCACAGCCATCGAGGTATGCAGCATCCTCCAGCTCCTTGGGAAGTCCTCTGAAGAACTGTCTGAACAGGTAGATAAACAGACCTGCACGGATACCGTTTGCGAACAATGCAGGGATGTACATCGCAAGATTGTTGTTTGTAAGGTTTACTGCCTCACCAGTCAGAGCGGTCAGCAGACCGAATACATCAAAGTATCTGAACTGCATGTACTGAGGAATCAGGATGATCTGTGTAGGCACGATGATCTGAAGCAGAACTATTGCAAAGAAGAAACCCTTGCCCTTGAACTTGAATCGTGCAAAGCCATAACCGGTGAGTGCACAAGTACCAACCTGAAGCACTGAAGCAACGATGTTCAGTACGATCGTGTTCCACAATGTCTGAGGATACTGAATAGCATTCCAAACATCAACGAAATTCTGGAATTGCAGAGTTTTAGGGATCCACATTACAGAAGGATCGTTCATCTCCGCCTGTGGACGGATAGATGTGGAGATCATGTACAGGATAGGATACAGGATTACGAAGGAAAGGCCGAAAATGATGATAAATCTGAACAGCGGCCATACATAGGAGGATATCCTACGCCAGAAGATATAATTGTAGTGCTTTCTCTCCTTAGCGTTGTAGTGACGCCAGTTCATGATGATATCCCAGTTAGAAGTCTGCCATGCATCCTTCTGTTTCTTTTCCTTCTTTGCCTTTTTAGGCTTCTCAATGGGGGTAGCTGTCACTGCTGCAGCATCGCTGTTTATATCAGCGATGGTCTCTGCGATGCTTTCGGCAGTTGCCTCCGCAGCAACGTCAGCAGCTGCCGCAGAGATATCTGCGGTCTGCTGTGCATCTGTTGTTACATTTTCAGCAGGCTGATTAGCAACATCTTCATCTTCGATTTTTGGAAACTCAAAATTGTTTTCTGTCACTTCTCTAACCTCCTTTAGTCATTCTCGTAGAATACCAGTCTGTTTACGATCAAGCAGATCAGACCCAGACAAGCGCCTACTATTGCGAAATAGATCCAAGCTAGTGCTGCGGAATAACCGTACTCCCAACGGCTTGACTGGTCAAGCACGTACTCCATAACCACGTTGTCAGTGGATACGAACGCATCGATTACGGTGTAAACAAGGTTTGCGAGGATCATAGGGCTGATGTAGGGGAATGTGATCTTCCAGAAGAACTCCCATGCTGTCGCACCCTCGATACTAGCTGCTTCCTTAGCGGAAGGAGGAATCGTCTGCAGTGCGGACAGGAAGATAAGGATCTGGATACCGGAGTTCCATACCAGGTTCAGCACGTCAGATGTGATGGTCTGGATGAATTCGGTAAGTGTCTGGTTGATACCATAGATACCGATGAATTCCATCAGCTCTGATACAAGATCTGTTTCAAACAGAGAGCTGAACTGAGCAGCATCAGATACGCCCTGAGAAGCCATATCACCGTTGATAACGCTGATAACGGGACCAGTTGCAATAAGCACAGGCAGGAAGAAGATGGAACGTGCCAATGTTCTTCCACGGAAATTCTGATTCAGGATAACCGCAATAAACAGGGAGAAGATGAGGATAACGATCGCCTTAGGACCGATATCCATCAGAGCTTCTACAAGCTTTGTGGGGTAGTTGGTATCAATAAAGAATGCCTTATTGAAGTTTGCAAAGTTGTTCCACTCGGTGTAGATACCTGCAGATGTCATGCCGAGGGACTCACCTGTTGCCTTATCTACCAGCTGTGTGTCACACAGGGAGTACCAGAGAGAAGTGATAACAGGGATGATAAACAGCCAAACTGCACCGATAAACCAAAGTGCGATAAAGCCGTAGCCATAGAGGCCCTTCTTCTTTTCATAGGGAATCTTTGTGGTCTTGATCTTGCGCTGTGCCTTCTGTCCGTTCTTTCTGCGCACATCAACTTCTTCGCCCTCAATATTGAAGGCTGCAGCCGCTGCGGTGTTGTGAGCGGATACTCTTACAGGCTGAGCTACAGGAGCCTCTTCAACCTCCTGTGCGACCTCAGCTGCAGGGGCAATAGCCTCGGAAGCTGCCTCAACAGCCTCCTCAGCACCCTTGCTAAGCGTTACAGGAGCAGCTTCAACATCGGACTTGATCTCCTCGGCGGTGAGGTCGAGATTCTTTTCGTCACTCATTAGTTGTTCGCTCCTTTCAGTCCATAATTGGCAAGATCAACTTCATTGCCATTGACCTTGAGAACAAGATTCTCAAGATCTGCATAGATAACAGTACCATCAGAGAATGTTGTCTCTACCTCGTTCTCGGTGATGTACTTGAAATCTGTGATAGTTGCATCAGACAGACCCTTGATGTGGTCGCTGATAAGCTTATACTCACCTGCTGAAACATCAAGCCAACCCTCATAATTAGAGTAGAACAGCTTGTCATAATCGCAGTCAGTGAACTCATTAGGATCCTCGTACATTACCTCATAGTGAACAGGTGTACCTGTTGCCACAGAGAGCAGGAACAGCTCGTCAGCACCGGAGCTTGCGTTCTTAGCCTTGGTAGTGTAGGGAATATAGCCATGGATGACGATAGCATAGAAGGGTATGTCATAGTCGTAAACATCAAAGTTACTGCTATACATTGGAACATCCTTCAGGAAATCAACATAAGGCAGAGCGTAATCGTTAGCTGCATCGCTTACGAATGTCATGCCGCTGTTATTGATCATCTGGTAGCACTCCTTAAGAATGCTCTGTGCATCCTGTCTGGAGGTCTTCTTCTTTGTATTTGCAGTGAAATCACTGTAAAGGATGTTGGTACCATCAGCAACGTTGATTGCTGTCATACCTTCCTTCTGATAGCTTGCAATGATCTCGCCGTATACCTTTGTATAGTATGCGGGAGTCAGGATGTACCAGTGCGCTCTGGTATCGTGAGGAGTACCAAAAGCTCTCTCATAGTCATGCAGTGTCGCATAAGCCTTAGTTACTGCGATCGCAGATGCACCTGTCTTGGAGTAGCCGTTACCGCTTCTCTCGTATTCCATGAGGTCAACACCGGGAGCAAGGATAGCACCGATGCCGTCGCAGTAGCTCTTCAGCTCCTGATACTTGGACTTGCCGCCCAATGTGCTTGCATAATCTACAGAAGAAGAGATACGGCTTGTGATTCCTGCCTTGTTAAAGTCGTTGTATGTGATAACCATATCACGAACGCCTCTGTCAGAGAATGCTGTAACGATCTGCTTAGCCTGCTCATATGTAGTCGCCGCTGTCTGCAGATTTACAGGGAAACCAAGCACGGAGCGCTGCTTAACAGTTCCACCGAAGATATCCAGGTAGAAGGGAGCCTGTTCAGCCTCAGTCTTCTTAGTAAGACCCATCTCCTCCACGAGATACTGCTGATAACGCAGTGCCACGTCAACATAGGAAACATCATTTTTAGCGATAGGATAGTAGCTGACTGTCATCCTCTCGTTATTAACAAGGTTAGTTTCATAAGAGTTGAGCGCAGAGCCTGTGTCAGCACTCATGTAATAGGAGTCGCTGCCACGCAGCTTAAAGTTGAACCAAGCTGAGTTGTAGCTTGTGGCCTTCTGACCTGTAACAGCTGCACGGGCAGTAGCATAGGCACTACCATCTGTTACAACTGCCAGCAGAGCATTGTCCTGCTTTACCATACCCATGATGGGGAGGTAAGCCTGCTCTGTCTTCTTGGGAGCCATATCCTGGCTGACAGCAATATCTCTGCCATAGATCCTCTGTGTATACTCAGAGGTGTTGCTCTTACCATTGTTAAAGTTGATAACTGCACCTGAACCATCGGGAGTTATGATATAGCCCTCTTCATCAGAGAAAGCTGCACCCATGTCCTGGAACAGATTTACATCAACTACAGAACGTGTACTCTCGGAGATCTCACCGAGTAACTCCTTCTCAACGATCTCGCTTACAGCGATAGAAGCGTTGAAGTGATCTCCCTCAAGCTCTACATATACAGGAAGAGTGATGCCCTCATTCTCGAAGTAGTATGTAAGCTTAACGCCGTTTTCTGCCTTTTCAACAGTAAGACCGTTCTTCTTGATACAATCCTTGAAGGAGCGGATAGTTGTGGAAGGAGCCTCTGTATCTGTAACCTTTACTGCATTGATAACAAGTGAAGATTTGAGATCCTCCTTCTTGGAGTTGTTAGCTACGGGATCATAATCAGCGTTGTAAGGGTTGCTCCACCAGCAATAGCCGTTGGACTTAACCTGTACTGCGAATATGCCGTTGCTTTCATTAACATAAAGAGCCAGCTGGTCATTTTCTGCATATAGCTTGCACTCTGCAAGTGCCTGCTCCTCGGTGATAGAGGTAACCTCTTCTTCGGCTGCCTCGCTCTCCTCGGCGCTGTCTGCTGCGGTGTCAGTGGATTCTGTAGCCACTGCCTCAGTTTCAGCGTTATCAGCGGCTTCTGACCATGCAACGCTCTGACTTGCACTCAGCACCACTGCGGAGCAAAGCACTGCTGCAAGTATTCTATTGCGAACTTTACGCATTTTCACACCACCATTTTCAATATTCAAAAGCCAAAGTTATATCAGGAGTTGAGCTTTTTCTTCTCTTTCTTGATCTGATACTTTTCAAATGCTGTGTAAGATGCAATTACGATTGCTGCAACTGCAATGACAACAGCTATGAATATCAATATCAGCATCGTCGGTTCCAAATTCGAGAATCTATACAGAAGCTCTGTGTAGATAGAGTAAACAAATACATAAACCTGCTGGAACAGAGATACGAGAAGTACAAGCAGGATAACGATGACAAGCATCGCTGCTACTGTAATGAACATAAACAGCAGCGTTTTGGGTATTGAATACTGGTGAACTGTCTTCATGCCGGAAATAAGCAGAACGACTGTCCAGATAATGGTAAGATAGCTTACAAATGTGATGAACGCAGCCTCAGTTCTCTGCAAGCAGTTACTGAGAATGATGTTGATGACCTTACCGATAAGGAAGGGCACCAGTGCGTACGCTGTGTTCACACAGATGTTCTTCATTGTACCCTCTCCGTCGAACAGAGTACAAAGAGCCCAGTTACCGATGACCCATGTGAAAAATACCACGATAGTCTGAATAACAATAGGAACGATGTTGAAGATCTTCTCTTCGTTCATGTCGAAGAGGAAGCCTGTCAGCAGCCTTTCGCAGACTGAAATAATGAAGAACAGCGCTACGATAACGAGTGCGACCTTCATATTGTAAGCTTTCTTCCATCTGATGTCCTCGAAGCCCTCAAAGGGGTGAGCCATGATGTAGAACGGCCATTTCCAAGCCGGCATATCGAGATCAAATCTCATTACTCATCCTCCCCCTTCCTTTGTGCCTTGAAGAGCTTTTCAGCCTCAGCACGCTTCTTTTCCTTCTGCTTTGTGCGAACTGTAGATATTACATAGATCACTGCAAGCAGACCAAGAAGGATAACTGCAATAAGTGTGAAATTATCTCTGATGAAATCCATACGCCAGCCCTTGAATGCATCGTTGTAGCCGGTCTTGGAATTGTAGTAGAAATAATCCATTGCAGATTCGTAATCACCCTCGTTGAGGTACGCATTACCTAAGCCGATATATGCGAGCCAGTAGTTGGAGTCACGACGAAGAACCTCTTTCCAGGGCTCACGTGCCTCTTCATACTTACCCTTGTTGAACAGTGTGATAGCCTCATGTACAAGGTCACCGAACTCTGTCTGCTTGAATACTGTGATGCTGCACTTACGTCCGTCAAGAACGTATACATTAGTGCCGAGGCTCTCTACAGCGTTTACGATGGTAAATGTACCCTTCTGCTGACCGATTCCACCGAAGATAAACAGCAGATTACACTCATTATCGTACTGGAACACACGTCCTGTATTGAGCTCCAACAGATTGATCGTGCCATTGATGCCGATATCTACGTCAGTGATCTGTGAAGAGTAAGTAGTACCTCTGTAATACTTGGTAAGATAGTCGCCAAATGTGTAATCAGAGTAGCCGAGATTTGTGAAGATATTTGTACCAGCTGAGTTAAGCTTCTTCAGAATATCTGTATCAACGCTCTTGGACTCTGTTACAGTATAGATGAAGTTGTCGTAGTCGATATCGAAGTTTGCGATCTCAACGGGGACATTTCTTCTCATGCGCTTGATCTGCTCACGGGTGAAGATCACCTTCCATACAGCGTTCATAAGTACTTCAGCTGTCTGCTCTACTCGGTTAGCACCGAAGTAGCCGTTAAAGGTACCATCCTTGGCAAAGACAACTGCGCCCTTTGAGATAGACTTAATGCAGACATAAACATTCTTAGCTGCATCTACCAGCACCTTGCTGGGATTGAATGTTGTGGAAGCATCGTATACATCAGCCTCAGGACGAGTGTATACATACTGCACCTTGCCATATCCGATGCCGTTAGCGTCTGTTTCGGCGAAGAAGGCAACTACACGGTCATTTGCCTCATCAGCAACATAGATCATGTTATCATCATCAACGAATACGCCCTTAGGGCCGTTAAAATAGATGTTTGTAACCTTCTTGTAGTCTGCCTCAGAAAGCGAGGCAACCAGTTTCAATCCATCCATCTTCTCAATGAATGCCTGACCAAGCTCGCCGCTGAAATCGAGATATTCAATTGAGTTGATGAGATTGAAATTTTTGTCTGTGATAACTATTCTGCCCTTCATGGAGGCATCAAGTGTACCCTTATAGGCTGTATCAGCAATGTAGAGCTCTTCACTTTCAGAGAAGAACATATCGGACGGCTCTGAAAGAGCGCCAACACCGATGTCATTACCGGTTACAACCTTATCAACGATATAACCGTTCTGGGAGGGAACAGGGTCGCCCCACCAGTCATAGTTGTAGCCCTCATACGGCTCATCTGCATAAGCAACGCTTGTGCAAAGTGTGACCGCTGCCATTACCGCAGCTGCCGCACGGAGTGCAATGCGCTTAATTGATGGCACTATAATCATCCTTTCGTTATTAATATAAATCAGTCCTTAAGACCGGAGTGAGCCATTGTTTCTACTACATTACTCTGCAGAATAAGGAACAAGATCATAGGCGGCAGCATCAGTATAACAACTGTTGCTGAGGAAACGCCAGTACGAGCAATACCTGCCGCTGCAATCTGCTGCATAACGATAGGAATAGGCTTGAGCTGCTCACTATAAACGAAGAGATAACCAGTAATCTGCCAAGCACCCTGGAATGCGAATATCATCAGGGTAAGCCAAGCGGGCTTAACGTTAGGCATTACGATCTGCCAGCAGATCCTAAGGTGACCTGCACCGTCAAGCTTAGCTGCCTCGATCATACTCTCGGGAATCTGACCCATGAACTGCTTCATAAGGAACAGACCCATCGAAGTTGCAATGAATGGCAGTGTAATAGCCCAGTAGGTATCGATCATACCGAGTGTAGCCATTACGATGTACTGCACGATATATGTAACAGAGCTTGTGAACAAAAGTGCGATCTCGATCATCTTGTTCATCGCCTTAACACCAGGAGCCTTTACCTTTGCCAACACGTAAGCAGCAGAGGAAGAAAGGAACAGCTGTGCGATCGTAACTACGATGGAAACGAACAGGGAGTTGAACACATATCTCGAGAAAGGTACATCCAAGCTACCTGCAACCTTGAGCATATCCTCAAAGTTCTGAGTAGTAGGACGCATTACATAAAGCTTGGGAGGGAATACGAACAATTCCTCAACAGGCTTGATGGACTGGATAACGGAGAAGTAGATGGGGAACATCATAAAGATACCGATCAGTACCAGAAGGATGAAAATTCCGATATCACCGCCAAGTGAGCCGCCCCACTTTTTTCTTTTCTTAATAATACGCATTTTCTATCCTCCTTAAGTATCCAATATTGAGCCCAGAGCCTTGCGTATTACGTTGTTTACCAGCATCATAACTATGAACAGCAAGAAGCAGATCGCACAAGCATAACCCATTTCGTATCGGATTGAACCGTAGTCGAAGGCATGTGTCATAACTGTATGTGCAGCGTAATCGGTACTGGGGAACGCAGTCAGCGAACGGCCGATATCACCGGCTGTAAAGGAAGCAGTGATCTGCATTACTGCTGCGAACAGAAGCTGAGGACCCATTGCAGGGATAGTGATATGCAGAAGCTCCTGGAAACGGTTCTTGATACCCTCAATAGCACCAGCCTCGTAGCCGGACTTGTCAATACCCTGGAAGCCTGCACGCAGGGACAGGAAGCCTGCACCCAGCGACATCCACATCTGAACGATGATAACGCACATGAGGATGTATCTTGCGTCTGTCAGCCACTGCTGAGGACCGTTGATAAGTCCAAGGCTGATGAGAATGGAGTTAAGGAAGCCGTATGTATCACCGGAGAAGATGAGCTGCCACGTAGCAAAGATATTACCTGCCAGTGTGGGGGCATAGAAGATGTATGTGAATACAGTCTTCAGGGGGCCGGGCATCTCATTGATGAGCCATGCCAACAGGAAGCAGGCAATATAGCTCACAGGACCTGTGATGATAGCGAATACAAGCGTATTCTGAATAGCAATAAGGAAAACGTCATCCTGAAGGAACAATGTATAGAAGTTGCTAAGACCTACCCAAGTCGGGAATTGTACCATGTTAAAGCTGGTGAAACCGATAGGGAGGGAGATAACGACCGGTATACCTGTAAAAATCAGGAACAAGAGAAAGAACGGAGCAGCAAGCACATAAGCACTGGCGTTCTTCTTTACTTCACGCATGGTATATGCGAACTTATTATCTTCGATATACTGCGATTTTTCTTTACCGAACAAGCTGATTCCTCCTAATTTTTATTGAGGGCTTTTCGGGGGATGACATCCCCCGATGCCAAAAATTATGCGTCGTAGTAACCGAGCTCCTTGAGCTTTCTAATGATCTCAGAGTTGATATCTCTGTTGTAGGAAGCCAGCTGGAATCTCGGATTCTTCTGGTTGTTAACAACTGCTCTGAATGCATTGTTTACGTTACGAGTTACAGCGTAGGATGCAGGGATGATCGGAACCTCACGCAGATTCATCATCTGATCGTGGATAGCATTATACTCTGCAGTAGACCAGTTAAGCTGAGAAAGAGCCTCAACGTTTGCTGTATCATATCTACCCATCGGGCCCATGATTGCCTCGATAGTCTTACCATACTCCACCTGTACTTCAGTGCTTGTGAACCACTTGATAAATTCCCAAGCTGCCTGTGTGTCGGAGCAGCTCTTGAAGATAACTGCACCTGCGGAACCGGAGTTCGCCGTATAGTCAAGCAATGTATTGCCGTTCTCGTCTGTTCTATAGGAGCCTGGAACATGTGTGAAGTTCCACAGGCCCTTGATCTCAGGAGCAGCTACGTTCAGCTGGTTGTAGAATGCATAGTTCTGGAGAAGGATAGGCATCTCACCTGTTCTGAAACGTGTGAACGCATCGTATGTCTGGTCGAAGTCGTATACAGTGTAGAACTTAGTCCACTTTGTAAATGCCTCAACCGCAGCCTCAGTCTCGAATGTAGTTGCAGTATAGTCGGAGTTGTAGATATCCTGACCAGTCTGCATCATCAGCAGGACAAACGTGTTACCTGCATCGAATACCTGAGAAGAAATGTTAGAAGGAAGAATCAGACCTACCTCGAGATACTTTCTCTGCAGGTCAGGCAGCATATCGAGCAGGGCATCCCAAGACTCCGGAGGCTCATTGTAACCGAGCTCTTCAAGAACGTCGGTACGATAGAACATCATCGGGAAGTTCTCTGTCAGCGGAATACCATAAACGCCGCCATTGAATTCGTACAGTGTTGTAACATCGGGAGTAAACCTCTCAACTACCTGATCGTAGTCGTTGAAGTCCTTCATGTTGACAAGCAGGCCTCTTGATGCACATACAACGGGGAAGTCACCGCCGATGAACAAGCATATCTCAGGACCCTTGCCTGCAAGAGTAGCCTCAAGAACGGCACCCTGTACAAGGCTGATTGCTATCTGTGTGCTGTGGTTGGGGTTGTACTCAGAGCTTACCAGCTCGTTAACAACGGTAGCCTGGTCACGACCGAGAGATACCCAAACGTTCAGCGACTTTGTTGTAGAATCAGAAATAGATGTATAGTCCTCAAAGAAGGAACCGATAAATGCCTGGAAACCGAAAGCAAACGCAGAGAAGAAGTTTGTGCTGCTGTTCTTATACTTATCGTGAGCTGTCTTTACCTCGAGATAGTCAAGCTCAAGTGGCTGATCACGATAGTCACGCATCCAAGCGGATACTGCAGATATCTGATCCTTGATGCTGGAGAGCATCAGAGGTATCTCCTCCTGCTCATCAACAGCCAGCTGGAGAATTACCGCCATTGTCTGCAGTGTAGATGCCTCAGAACCTGCACCGGTCATACGCTCGATGAAGTCCTTTTCGGCGTAAAGAGTATCGATTGCATTTTCGAATACAGAGATCAGCTCAGGAATCTGCTCCTCGAGGAAATAGTCGTTGTACTCGTCGGGGCTGGGGCCTGTGATCATAAGTATACGTCTGTAATAGTAGTTAAGCTGGAAGATCAGGTCATCGAGGCGCTGCATAACCTCACCGATCTCACCGGGAATGGCCTCCATCATGATCTGGTTGGTACCAGCATTGAGATAAACATAGATGGGGTTGCCATTTTCGTCGGCAGGCTCAATCGTCTGCCAGTCGGGGCTGTACTGGATCTTTACATCGTCAAGCTCCTGACAGGGAACAACACCGTTAACATAGATGCGTCTGTTGGAGAAGAAACCACGCATCGTGCTCTGTCTTGCCCTGAAATTAAGTGTATAGTAGCCGTCAGAGGGAACAGTGATCTCCCAGCAAACGGACTGCGTTGCACGATCCCATGTATCTGTACCAAGAGTATTGTAACGCTTGTTTACAGGGTGGGAAGGGCTCACACTGTAATCGGTTCTGTCGTATGTGGGATACAGTGTAGAAGATGTTGTATAGAGGGGAGACTCTGCCTCAATGAGAACTGCCTTGTTCTCGGGGAGCGCAGGAGTATTATTGATCTGATCCTGTGAAGGAGCTATCTCAGCATAAGTAGGAAGCTCCTCAGTGTTATAGAATCTGATCGCATTCATGTAGATATTTGTCTTTACGCCCTCAAGAGTAAGTGTATGTTCACCCTCGGAAAGGTAGAAATAGTAAGGCGTATTAATAAGACCATCCTTATCCTTTATAGGATAAGTTACCCAGCAATCGTACTCAACCTGAGGAGGACGCTTCTGATTCTTCTTACGAGCATCAAACTCGATTGCGGTCTTATTTTTCCAGTAGCGGTCGAGCTCAACAAGACGAACCTCGTCAAACGGATTCTCGCCGTCAATAAACAGCTCAACTTCTACAGATGTATTTTTTCCGGCAATGGGATAGTAGACCATCTCCATATTATAAAGTCCGGCTGTTTTTACATTGAATTTCCAGGAGATTGTACCCTCACTGTCAAGCCAGGATACACAATCCTCCTTGCCCTGATAGTCGGTTATCTCTGTGATCGCACCGTTTTCTGCAGTATAATCGGTCACATTGACGATAACCTCCTCCATAGGCTTCTTTGCATCAGCATACTTTGCGATATAGTTCTTATACGCATTTTTGTTGCTGAGTACGCCGAGGGATTCGGCACTAGTTGATGACTGTAAAGCAGCTTCTTCCTCTGCCTCCGCCATTGCAGGCGCAGTCATCTGAACCTGAACGATCGATAATGCCATCGCAGCTGACATAAACAACGATGTGATCTTTTTCAGATTCAAACTTTGCATTTTTGCCACAAATAATCCACCTTTCCTAGTACTGTTGTTGCAGCATATCAGATCGGGTTTCTCCACACCCGATTGAGTAACAGTGTATTTCCGCTATTTGTGCGGATAGATAGAGATTTTGCCGTCCTCCAGCTCAACACGGACCTTGTCGCCGCCGCTGAGCCCAAGCTCCTCAAGATATGCCTTGGGTATCTGCAGTCTGCCTGCCCTGTCAAGAACCGAAAGCTCTTCATGGGCTGCTTCAGCCTGCTGCTCCTCACCAAGCTCATCGAAGGATTTGAGAACTGCGCTGCGCTTTCTTACAAGCTCGGTAGAGGTTTTGCCATCACGGATAGCAACAACTCTGTCGATCTGCGCTGAAAGCTTTGTATCATGCGTAACTATTATAATAGTAACGCCCATGATCTTGTTCAAATCACGGAAAACGTCGAGAATAAGCTTCGCAGTTGCTGTATCCACTGAGCCTGTCGGCTCATCTGCCAGCAGAAGCTTGGGACTATTGGATAGTGCAATTGCAATAGCTACACGCTGCTGCTCACCGCCCGACATCTGGTCAAGACGAGAATTGCGCCTGTGGGATAGTCCCACCATATCCAGCAGTTCCTTTGCACGCTCCGCCCTGCCGGAAAAGCCAGACAGAAGCAGAGGCATCTCAACATTTTGCTGTGCCGTTAAATACGGAATAAGATTTCGTGCGTTGTTTTGCCACACGAAACCTACTGTTTTTCTTTTATATTCAATGAAATCCTTCTCGTCGAATTTCAGCAGATCCCTGCCATCGACGAAAAGTGCGCCCGCAGAGGGTCTATCAAGACCGCCAAGCATGTTAAGCAGTGTAGATTTACCGCTACCGCTGGCACCAACGATGCCCATCAGCTCGCCACGCTCTACCGTTAGGTCGAGACCCTGCAGTGCCATGACCTCCACATCAGATGATTTGTAGATCTTCACAAGGTTGTCAGCCTGCACCATGACATTTTCGGGCGGAGCCAATAATACCTTTTTAGGCATCAGATCCCCCCTCCTGCTGATTTACTGTGATATCGCTAATGACACCGTCTTCAAGTGTGTAAACGATATCAGCCACCTCCATCATAGAGGTATCATGTGTCGTCATAACTATAGTCAGATCGTTCTGGCTTACGAGGTCTTTAAACAGCTTCATAACTGCGAAACCCGTAGGTGAATCCAACTCAGCCGTTGGCTCATCGGCGAAGATGATCTTAGGCGATGTTGATATTGCCCTCGCAATAGCGACACGTTGCTGCTCACCACCCGACATTTCACCCGGACGATGATGCATACGTTTTTCAAGACCGACCTGTATGAGGCTTTGCTTTGCACGTTCAATACGCTCCCGATAAGGCATTTTTGTAAGCCTAAGCGCAAACTCAACATTTTCAAAAGCCGTCATTGTCGAAATAAGTGCGACAGACTGGAATACGAATGCCATATCCTTCCTGCGCAGAGTATCCCTTGCGCTATCCGAGATTTTTGTGATATCGTTTCCATGCTGAAGGAAATGAACCTCACCCGACGTTGGTCTGTCCAATGCACCAAGTATATTTATCAGAGTGGTTTTGCCAGAGCCGGAACGACCACGAAGCACTGACAGCTTATTTGGCTGTATCTGCAAATTAATGCCTTTTAGCGCATGAACTACACTTCCATCACCGATATGGAAATCCATGCAAATATCTTTTGCTTCGATAATATGTTCCATATTAACTCCATATATGCCATGAGGCAATTTTCACAAAACCGATACTTATCTATCATATACCCTATATATTATATCAAATTTGAACAAGTATGTCAATATATCTAAAAACATTTTCACAAAGTAAAAATTCTTTGTAATCCGCCGATGATTGCATACATACCATTGATTTGGTATATCGAAACTGTTCAATATTTGGTGGATTTTTTTGTTTACAATAGCTAACTGCACTATATCTTGTCGATTTTTCTGCGCCTTTATGTTCATTATTTGTACTGCATTGTCCAACATGCATGCCTTGTTTGTATTTGGCATTTTCAACAAACTTTACAACAACTTTTTGTGTTTTTAGATATCTCTAAAAAACACAAAACGGCTGCCCCTTTCGGGACAGCCGCAGTGTATAAGTCAGATGATCAGTATCTCAGCGTGCTGAATTACTTTCTCTTCTTAGCTACTACGATAGCAGCACCAGCTACGATAGCGGGAACTACTGCGAGAGCAACACCTGTATCAGGGTTTGTGGG
>JAZPZN010000022.1:0-7958 GCA_045544715.1 Oscillospiraceae bacterium
ATAGTTTTTGTGACATTTAGCAAAATTTAAGCATTTAAAGCACATCGTCATATTATGTCGAAGTGATTTGATATACTCTGTTTAACCTAGGAAATAGATACAGGTGGATTGAAATGGATAAAATTACTAGAATCTTACTCCTGTATTCCAAGCTGGTAAGGGGCGAACGGGTTAATAAATACAGCTTTTGTGCTGAAACAGATATACTCCCTCGCAGCTTCGACAGAGATATTGAGGATGTCAGGCTGTATTTGTGTGAGATGTTCTGCGGCGAGGAGCTTATTTATAACCGAGCAGAAAATTCATATTATCTGACAGGCTCGGTTCGTCAGGCACTGGAGCCTACGGAGTATGTTTTTATCGAGCGAGTCCTGAAAGACAGCGGAATACTGCGAACAGACGAATTCAGTGAGCTGTTGCGGCATCTTGCAGGTAACAGTGATAACACTTATAAAACGAAACAGCTGGCAGAGAAAGCTATACAGAATTACTGTGAGCCTGCACATCAGAGGGCTTTACTGAAAATACACAGTGACCTTGCCACTACTATATCAAATCAGTCTGTCATAAAGCTGAAATACAGTAAAGCCAATGGCGAGGAGATAGAGCGTGAGCTTATTCCCTGCGAGCTGAAATGTGATCTCGGCTATTTATATCTCGTAGCATATCGGCAGGATGACAAGGAATATCCGGAATATTATCGTCTTGACAGAATACACTCGTTCTTTGTGGAGCGCCAGCAGTACAGGACTGAATACGAGCGTGTCCGCAACTATCTGACATCTTATTCAAAAGGAATAACCCAGATGTATGGCGGTGAGTTTACAGAGGTGCTGTTATCCTGCAAGTCGGACTATTATCCCTATATTCACGATAAGTTTCGGGATGTTGAGGTCGTGGAAGATAAAGCGGATACTATGGTGTTGAGGCTAAATGTATTTTCTGACGGCTTTGTAAAATGGATAATGAGTCAGAATACGGACTTTATACAGGTTATAGAGCCTGAGATGATAAAAAGTAAAATAACAGCAGAGG
Organism: Oscillospiraceae bacterium; assembly: GCA_045544715.1. GTDB lineage: Bacteria > Bacillota > Clostridia > Oscillospirales > Ruminococcaceae > CAG-115. The sequence continues at coordinate 1,036 of JAZPZN010000022.1, forward strand.
CACAAAGGCTTCTGGCAAAATATACGGAGGTGTAACAATGGCAAAAACCATTCGATTTCCATTAGAGATGGACGATGGCAAGGAGGTCAGGACTCTTGACGAACTGCGTAACAGCTTCTCTCTTGAGCGTGTTCTTGCCTATCTTGAAGATGGTAAGCTCATAACATGGCTGAAAGCGAGATATGCAGACGATATCGCAGAATCGCTAGAGGCTATTGCAAAGGACGATCCCGAGCTTCCTAAAAAGGTTTGTGAGATATTTGGAGTTGAATATGACGAAAGCTCTGCAGCGGATATGGAAAAGGCTGCCGAGCACAACAGAAAGCTTGCTTTGCTGAAGGATTTTACAGATGACAAAAAGTATCTCGATGTGGTTGACAGTGTTGCTTTCGATCAGGACGACCTGTATGATTTGCTTGACGAGGGTGTGACTACCATCTATCTCTGCGGCGAGAAGTTTTCTATACCTACAGGCAAGAACGGTATAACCTATATAGGTATCAACAAGCCTATTGCAGTGATAGATTCTGTAAAGCTTGTGGACTTTGATAGCAAGTCTATTGTTCTTGAAAATGTGGAGTATGACGAGAAATATCGCAAACTGATGGATGTAAATAACAAAGCGATTGTGCCCACACGTTCAGGTATAAATATATCAAGTATCAATCATCACGGCAGAACAACTATCCCCAGCATCGCAGATCTTTATAACTATGCAGACACAGAAATGCGATACGTGTACCGGCCTACTAGCCATAGAACTATTGGTGGTGACAAACTCGATATATTCAAGGCTATGTTCCCCACGATGAAGGATATGATAGACAATCTGGATCTTGATATAGCGAGATCTCTTAATCTCAATTTTGATCCTGAGAAGGGTCATAACACAACATATGTTGAATATATTTTATGCATTCTTGCAAAAATGTTCGGTTACACGAGAGAACTGGTCGAAGCGGCATATCCTGCATCTACAGCATATTGGGATATAGCTATTCCGATGTTTTTGGCTGTTCAGCCTGATGATATAAACTATAGTAACCAACGATCGGGCGCAAATATTATGGCAAACAATATTTTTAATCATCACGGCAGAACAACTATCCCCAGCATCGCAGAACTGTACAACTATGCGGATACAGAGATGCGTTATGTGTACTGGCCTACTAGTCATACACCAAATGGTGGCAAACTTGATGATACATTCAAGGCTATGTTTCCCACTATGAAGGATATGATAGACAATCTGGATCTCGATATAGCGAGATCTCTTAATCTCAAGTTCGATCCAGAGAAGGGCCATAACACAACATATGTTGAATATGTTTTATGTATTCTGGCAAAGATGTTCGGATATACAAGAGAACAGGTTGAGGCGGCTTATCCTGCATCTACAGCATATTGGGATATAGCTGTTCCTACGTTTATGATTGTACACTATATAGAAACAAATAATGCCATCAGTAATGTTAAAATCACTAATGAGTTGAAAATGATGAACGAACTTTATGCTTATGCGATGATGTCGTATGAGTATATTACTCATCCCGAGAATTACCCTGACGAGGTAAAGAAGTACGGCGATCTGCCATCTATCAATAGATGTGCTCAATCTTATCCGTATTGGGCTGACAAAATACTTCTTGGAGAAGCTACAAATGTATCTCTTTACCAGGATTTCATCTATAGTTGGCTTCTTAAGAGTAATAATTTATCCTATAACTCGGCAGGAGAGAAGAGTCCTGATGGTGGTAAGGAGCCTATTACCTGGGACTATGTTAATATAGCAACGGCACCCAAGGTTCCTGAAAATCAGCCAAATGTATTAATTCCCGTGCGTAATTAAGGTGAAAAACTATGCAAGAAAAAACACTGAAAGAAAAGCTAGCACGCTATATGGACGCAGGCTTTCCGATAATCTACCTCAACACCTTTGAGGAGGACAAGGCTGACGCTCTCATAAACAGCATAAAGGGCGGCAGAGAGGTCTACGAGTGGAACGAGACCAATGGTTACATAGACTTTGAATCGAAAACTCCTCTGCGTGAAGGTATTACACTTGATGAGTTCCTTTGCGAAAACAAGCTCCCCGATATGCTTGACAGAAAGATACTGCTGCTGAAGGACATTACCGCTTACCTTGATGATCCCAAGATAGTATCCAAGATAAAGGGCATTGCAAGGATGATAAATCAGGGCGCAGACGCTACTGTATTCATCATAGCAAACACGCTTGTTATTCCAAAGGAGCTTGAAAAGTACATCACTATCCTTGAAATGGATTATCTGTCTACTGAGGAGATAAAGCAGGTGATAAAGGGCTTTATCAACCGTAATGGGTTAAGGGATATCAAGGACAGCCTTATGGAGGAATTTGCCCAGGCATTCAAAGGACTTACCGAGTTTGAGATAGACAATCTCCTTGCCCTTTCTTATGCGGATGACGGTGATCTGACAAGGCAGGATCTGCGACTTATATTCGACCAGAAGCAGCAGATGATAAAAAAGGCAGGTATCCTTGAGATGATACCGCTGAAAGAGACTATTGACGATATCGGCGGTCTGGAAAACCTCAAGGAGTGGTTTGTCCGCAAGGCAAAGGTATACAAGAATATCACCAAGGCGCAGAAATTTGGCGTGGATATGCCAAAGGGTGTGCTTATAGCAGGTGTTCCTGGCTGCGGAAAGTCACTCAATGCGAAAGCAGCGGCAAGTCTGTTTGAGGTGCCTCTGCTCCGCCTTGATATGGGCAGGCTGATGGGCAAGTATGTGGGTGAGTCCGAGGGTAATCTCCGCAATGCCATAGCCCTTGCGGAAGCTATCTCTCCCTGTGTGCTGTGGATAGATGAGCTTGAAAAGGCTTTTGCAGGCATCGGCGGCGAGGGCGGCGGTGCGGAAGTCACCACAAGATTATTCGGAAACTTCCTCACATGGCTTCAGGAAAAGAGCAGCCCCACATTTGTCGTGGCAACGGCAAATGATATTACAAAGCTACCTCCCGAGCTTATGCGCAAGGGACGATTTGACGAGATATTCTATGTAGGTCTACCTAACAGCGCCGAGCGTGAAAAGATATTCGATATTCATATCAAAAAGCGCAGACCGAATGATCTGAAGAATATCAGAATATCCGACCTTGTAGCAAAGACTGACGGTTTCAGCGGTGCAGATATTGAGGGGGTTGTAAAGGATGCCATTGAAGCTGCCTTTGCAGACGATAAGCAGAGCGTTTCGACAGATGATATCCTTACGGCTATCAAAAATACACATTCCCTGTCCGAGATAATGAAGGATTCCCTTGAAAAGATGAAAAAGGTGTATGAGGACAGGAAATTCAAGAATGCTTCAAAGTGAGGTGTACTGAATGAGTGAAGGAATTCGCAACGGCGAATATATAACTGAAAAAGAAGCACGAACCGTCAGAGAGCTGTTCAGGAAGTATCTGAAATCTTACAAGGAAAAGGATGCTTCGGTATCAGATAAGCAGTGGCTGGAGCAGCTTTTCATTGCAGAGCTACCTGAGATATCTCATGAGCAGGCAAAGCAGGATGCAGAGGAGATAACAGGTGCTATTGCTGAATATGATAGTAATTTGGAATCTGTCAACGCAGCGGCAAGCAACGGTATCTCTAAAGAGCGTTGGCTTGCTGATAAGCTTCAGGAATCCGCTGTGGGAATGTCTGTAAATGAGTTCGGTCGTCGTCTTGAAGCCTGGGATGCGGCTCTGTATCAGAAGAATGCTGAGCTTGCCGATGCACTCCAGCGTTCAACTGACGGACATATCAAGATGAGTCCCAACCTTGATGGAAATATCGCCGAGAATATGATAGCCAACACAGCAGAGCTGAGCGGCGTGGTGCAGGGCATAAACATCAGGATCGAGGTAAGAGATGTGTTTACATCCAACTCTGTTGATGTTCGTGCTACTGATCTTACCACCGGAAAGTATCAGAATTATCAGCTGAAATTCGGCAAGGATGCTAAGGCTACCATAGACCTTATTGAGCGTGGCAACTATAATAATCAGCGTATTATCGTCCCCTCCGAGCAGCTTGAAGAAGTTCAGGCTCACTTCAGAGCTAAAGGCTCTGATAAGACGATATCCGACCACATTGAGGCATTCGGCGTTGAAGGCAAGAGCTTCACTAAGGAGGATATGAAGGCGCTCCAAAACTCTGCACAGCAGGATGGTTTGATGCCCACAATGGATTACAGCCACTATCAGACTAAGGATCTGGCTATGTCTATTGGTAAGAATGCAGGTGTAATGGCATTGCAATCAGCAGCTGTATCTACAGGTCTTACTGTTGCCCAAAAGATTATGAATGGTGAAGAGGTTGACACTGACGAGCTTGTCGAGATCGCAATAAAAACAGGTGCTGATACTACCATAAAGACGGTAACGGCTGGCACACTGCAGGTTGCTATTCGAAAAGGAATCATATCTTTTATTCCAAAAGCAACTTCAGCTGGAATTATCGCAAATATCGCCTGCGTAGGTATTGAGAATATCAAGATTCTTTCCAAGATTGCTTCGGGCGAAATGTCGATGACAAAAGGCTTGGATTGTATGGGCAGAGTTACTACATCTATGGTAGGCGGACTCTGGGGAGCAGCCAAAGGTGCAGCCATCGGAGCGCAGTTGGGTATGATGGTACCTATAATAGGAGCACCACTGTCAGTTGCAACAGGCTTTATTGGCGGTATGGTAGGATATTTCGGCGGCTCCAAGATAGGCGATACAATATATTCGGCTGGCAAAAAGGTAGCAGGAGCAGCGAAGAGCATTGCTAAATCAGCATTCAACGGTCTGAAGTCTGCAGTCAAGTCGGCTGGAAATGCTTTAAAAAGTTTTGGTAGAATACTCTTTGGATAATATGTATATGATATTCAGCGATATCTCTTTTTATTGAGATATCGCTGTTTCGTTGTAAAAATATAAATGCAATTAATATGTAAAAAGTGGCTTTAGTGATGGTTGTTATTGATTTTTTGTCTGTTTTTGGTGGTGAAAATGTCTTAAATAAGTTCTGTTGATTATAGATAGCTTTGAAAAATGTTTATCTGCTAAACATAACAGTAAGAAGTCAAAGGAGGTAATGATATGCTTGACAGCAACGACATATTACAGCTCATCAAGGAATACGGACAGCTGACTCTGGTACAAAGGAGATGTCCTGATTGTATCTTCACAAACGCACGCTTGCAGCAGCTTGAAGAAACGATGCACTCACCTGAATTCAAGGCACTTGTCAGAGTTGATACTGATGACATCATCCAGATGTTCAGGGATAATTTACAATAAGGGGGACTACTATGTTTGAGGATTACAATGATATGATAACTGTCGAGGAGCTTTGCTATATGCTACGTATCGGAAGAAACAAGGCTTACGAGCTTCTGCGCAGCGGCAGGATAGGAGCATTCCGTGACGGACGGCTCTGGATGATACCAAAGGTGGCTGTCATCGAGTACATCACCACATCGAGAAAAAGAGCATAAAACTATGGAGCAGGCTTCAGAACCTGCTCCATAATCTTTTGCAAAATAACATTTATCGATACAAGCGGCAACATTACAATGTTCAAAAATTACAAATAAATGTAATTAATTATTAAACATACTAACATATAAATAACAGGGCGGAGCCCTGTTATTTATATTTCCAAGGGGGAGGGGGCTTCTGCACTCACTCGCAAGCTCGTTCGTTACCCCCTCCCCCTTGGAGAACCCTCACCCCTGCTATAAATACCGATTTGTATAAATTGAATGATATATTATGTTTATTACTCAAGAGTATATATCAATTATATAAATGATAATCCTAGTTGTTTAGAGTTGAATGTTTATATTGTTTGTATACAGAAGTCAATCAAAATTATTGTTTTCAATATCTTTTTCAATTTGCATTTCAGCATTAGTGAGGATATACTCTAATGCTTTCATAATATAGCTCGGTTTCATATTTTTTAGCACGTAATTATTAATATATTGAAAAAGTTCCGTATACCCAGCAAGATTTACAGCTAGTTGCTGTTTGTAAGTAATGGGATTGGTTATCGATTTAAGATACGCCTCAACAAAATTGGTTATAACTATCTGATTGTACCACATATTAGTATTTGCTGTTCTTGTATCGTCATTACATTTCATTATAGCTGATAATGTGTTGGGTACATTTGTTCTTTTGTGGTAGCCTTTAGGATATGTGATTTTTATATCTCCACCGTTTTTATATAACCATATTGTAGCACAGTGCTGACGTAACGTGTAGGATGTGTTTTGACATATTGTATCAACAGTATCACATAATTTAGGCAAAGATTTGATTATAGAATCTTCCAATCTGTTAATATCGCGCTTGTTTTCAGGTTCAGTTTCACATAACAACCTCCATAATTCAGTTTCCTTTACGAATTCTTTGGTTATATCTCTGAAATTCATACCTATTGTCCAGCCATATGCATTATGATGACAGCCGTTACGGAATTTCGGAATAGCTCTTGTTATATCACTATAAACATTTACCATTGTGCTCAAACCTGTAAGGAAATCATATAGGGCATACCGATAAGCATACTCGGATACTATGTTACTATTTTCAGTAATATATTTAGGAATATTTTTTTTGGCTTGTATGAGCTTTTTCGTTAAGTATCCTACAGTATCTATGCCTTTGCTAGATATTTCATGTAATAAATCAAGTATATTCCACCAAATTGATGTCAAATCAATACGATTATAATCAAATGCAGCAGCATTTGATAGAATTGAAAAATAAATAATCGCAGAATTATCCTTGCTCCATCGGTTTTCACAAAGGGTATTTTTATCATAAAGGTTTTCGATAGAGTATGCATTAAATAATAATACAGGATTGATATTGTCAGATACAACCTTATTAAATACAAGATTATTAT
>JAZPZN010000023.1:0-2804 GCA_045544715.1 Oscillospiraceae bacterium
TCATTTCCTACATCATAAGAGTATGTAACGATATCGGGGGTCACATTTATAAGAGAGTTTGTTTCAGCGTTATATTCTGCACCAGTCCAGTCACTTGCCTTGCTGCCGTCAAAGCCACGCTCTGTTAGCTTGGCAAAGGAAGTAGTATGAATGGTATAGAGGTTGTCGATGCAGCTGAAATTCTCAGATGTAACTGCGGTATTGCTGATGTCAAGGTGGGTAAGCTGATTATTGTCACAGGAAAGAGTTGTAAGTGCTGCGTTCTTGCTCAGATCGATCTCTGTAAGTAGATTATCATTGAAATCAAGATCTATCAACCCAGTGCAGCTGCTTACATTAAGCTCAGTCAGGAAATTATCATCGCAACCTAAAACCTCAAGTTCAGTGCAGTTGCTTACATCAAGCTCAGTCAGATCATTCACACCACAATACAGCTCTGTCAGCTCAGTGCAATTGCTTACATCAAGGTTCGCTATATTGTTACACTCACAATGCAAACTATCGAGCGGAGTATTGTTGCTTACATAAAGCTCAGTGATAGCATTGCTGTCGCAGCGCAGATCTTCCAGCATTACGTTGTTTCTTACGTCAAGCTTTGTGATGTTATTAGATCCACAATTTAACTCAACAAGGGCGGTAAGATACTCAATACCTCTGATGTCAGCAATATCCTTGTTGCTGACATCAAGCTGCTGCACGGCCTCTATCTCTGCTACAGAGAGCTTGCCATCCTTATTGGTATCGATATCATCTGAGGCCACTATATTTCTGAATATATCATCGGGGAAATTAGTCTCATTGATATCAACAAGCGCAATAGGAGTAGCAGTAACGGTGCCAACACTTGTCCAAGAGCCGTTTGAGTAAGCCTTGACAACAAAGGTGTACTCAGTGCCATTTTCAAGCCCGTCAATAGCGCAGAATGTATCTGCAATATCATCGATAGCCTTTTCTGATGTACCGTCTGAATATGTTACAGAATATTTTTCAGCCCCATCGACCTCAATCCAGGCCAGATATACAGCTTTGTGATAACTGCTTGCATTCAAATCTGCGATGTCGAAATACAGAGAAAATCGTGCAGTGTGAAGAAAACCACTTACAATGTATGTGTAATTGATTTCACTGCTAGTTATGTTGATGAGGGAGTTCGTTTCTGCGTCGTATTCCGCACCTGACCACTCGCTCGCCTTTTCGGGATCGAAACCATACTTTTCAAGCTCATCAAGGCAAAGTGAGTTCAGGGTATAGGAGTTGCCATCAGTCTCAAAAGTCTGAAGATCATCGCCGACGATATTAAAGCTTGTAAGCTGATTGTCAGAGCAATCAAATGTTACCAACCTAGCCTCGCCGAGTTCGATCTCGACAAGCTTATTGTTACTGCACACAAGACTCGTAAGAGCACGGTTTTCACTTACATCAAGCTTCATCAGCTCATTATTTGAGCAGTTTAGAGTTTCGAGCGCAGTATTCTCGCTTACATCGAGCGTTGTCAGCTCATTATTTGCGCAATTCAGGGCTTCAAGCGCAGTATTCTCGCTTACATCAAGCTCAGTAAGGCTACAGCCATCACAATTTAACTCAACCAGAGAATAAAAGCACTCAATACCCGTAAGGTCGGCTATTTCCATGCCTGTCAAAGTTAATGTTGTAACTGCTTCTATCTCGCAAATGTCGAGTATATCATTCCCGTTATCATCGAGTGACTTAACGTACTCTCTGAAATTGTCATCAGGGAATGTAACCTCATCTATCGATACTAACACTTCAGGAGTTTCGGTGACATAGGACGCACCAGTCGATACGTCATCAATATAAGCCTTGACCTCAAATGTGTACTCCGTGCCATTTATAAGCCCGTCAACAACGCAGTAGCTGTCGGTGAGATCGTCTGCATACAAAGCGTTGCCTTTACCGTCGTTGTAGCTGACAGAATACGCTGTTGCTCCCTCAAATTCGTCCCAGCCAAGATATATGCTTGAGTCATAGCTGAGCGAAAATAGGCCTGTGGGCTTAAGCGCAAGTGAAAATGTAGCAATTCTATCATTGCCTACATCGTAAGTATATGTTATAGTGGAGCTTGTTACATTAGTAAGCGAGTTTGTTTCAGTGTCATATTCTGCACCGCTCCATGCTGTCACACGCTCAGGATCAAAGCCATATTCTGTGATCTCATTAAGTGAAAGGCCACTGAGAGGATATGCGTTTCCGGAGTAATCAAGCGTGCTGAGAGCGGTATTGTACCTCAGATAAAGGCTTGTAAGCTGATTATCGCTGCAATCAATATCTGTCAGAGCTGTATTCTTGCTCAGATCGAGAGCAGTGATATCATTCCCTTCGCAGCTGAACAGTTCCAGAGCAGTATTGTTTATCAGATCTATCTCAGTAAGCGCATTGTTATCACAATTAAGGATAATGAGATGAGGTAAATAGCCTACATCAAGCGTGGCAAGATCATTATTTCGACAATTTAGCTCTGTCAGGGCAGTAAAGTTTTCTAAGCCTGTAAGGTCAGCAATGCCTTGATCGGAGAGATTGAGTGCCGTTACTGCGGCTATCTCATCTGCTGAGAGCATATCATCCATATCGGTATCGATATAGTCAGCAGTGACTATTGCCCTGAAATTCGCATCGGGGAAATTTGTTTCGTCGATAGCTATTGCGCCATCCGCAAATGCTGTTAGCGACATCTGATGTGCTGCACATGACAAAAGCATTACTGCGACAGTCAGAGCTGCTGTAGTTATCTTTTTCTTCATTTTTCCTCCTAGAATTATAGGTCTAAAAACAGCTATGTGTAAAAT
>JAZPZN010000024.1:0-27561 GCA_045544715.1 Oscillospiraceae bacterium
AGCCCTGCCCGGCGTTGTAAAAAAGCTGCCGAAGATACTGAAAACAAAGCCCGAAAAGGCAGAGGACTACTTCGACTGGGGCAGCATATATGTTGCAAAGTCATTGGTGGCAGCGATACTGGTGCTGCTGATATTGATACCGTTGCTGTACATATTCATACTGCATCCGCTGCTTACCAGCTGGTTCTGGGTGAAGGATTTTCACACCGAGGATGCGGCTGTTGCCGCATACAACGGCAGGGTGAGGGTGTATTACGACACGGAGCACAAAAACCTGCAGTTTGAGGGCAGGCTGTCCGAAGGAAAGCCCATCGAGGATGGAATTGCCTATTATGAAAACGGCAGGCTCCGTTACGATGGCAGCTTTGCTGAGGGTGAGCTGTCGGGGCAGGGCATCCTATATTACGAGGATGGCGCAGTGCGTTACAGGGGCAGCTTTGAAAAGGGCGACTTCAACGGTGAAGGCTCGCTGACCGAGCAGGACGGCAAGGTATATACAGGCACATTCGTGAACGGCAAGCTGGAGGGCAGCGGCTCGATAACTAAGGATGATAAGCTGTTCTACTCGGGAGATTTCGTGGATGGAGTTCCCGAGGGCAACGGAAAACAGTATTATCCGAGCGGCTCGTTGCAGTATAGCGGAGCGTTCAGCGGAGGGCTTCCTCACGGCATGGCTATGGAGTATGCCGAGGGCGGAGCGGTGAGATACAACGGTATGTTTACCTCGGGCTTGTACAACGGCAATGGCTTGCTGTATACTGATGAGGGTGTCAAGCTGTATTCGGGCAACTTTGAAATGGGCAGCTACAGCGGTACAGGAACGGTGTACAGCGAGGGTGAAAAGCTGTATTTCGGAGAGTTTGAAAACGGTTTGTACAACGGCAGCGGCACGCTTTACGGCGATGACGGCAGCATAATTACTGGCAGCTTCACCGATGGTGAGATAAGCGGCACCGCAGTGTGCACTTACATCAACGGCATGAAGTATGAGGGCTGCTTTGCTGAGGGTGTCCCCGACGGCGAGGGTTCGCTTGCAAATGTTACGGGCAGCTTCAAGTACTCGGGAATGTTCGATGACGGCGATTTTGATTACAGCCGCCTTATCGGGCAGGAGCCTGCTGCTGTCAGCGAGGTTATACCATCGCTTAAACAGAGGATAGATAAAGATTGCTTCTATATGGAGGACGATGGTTTCGGCATGGCGATAAAGTTCCGCTTTGCCACCGAGACATCGCCCGCAGTTGCAACAGAGGTATATACCAAGCCCTTTGCAGGCAGTATGGTGATAAAGTCCGAAAAGGATATAATTGCCCCCTCTGCGGTATCTGTAACGAAGATAGACAATGATCTGCCTGCATGGGCTGAAAAGAAGTTCGGTGTCGTATCGGACGATCTTGTATGCTATGCGGCGGTATATAAGACTACCACCTCGTATTATTGGGTGGATAAAAGCAGCGGCGTGCTGAGGCTGAAATCAGCAGATGGTTCTGTAGATGTAGGCGGCGCAGGCTCGGTCGATATCGCTGATACCGAGTTGACCTTTGAGGAGATCGAAGCACTTTTTGAAGAGATAGGTCTTGATATCAACGATTTTGAAAGTCTAGGCTTTTTAGCCTACAGCGAATAAACACGATTGGAGGTGCTGATATGAAAAAGCGGATGATCGCAGCAGGTGTAGCGGTTGCATTTTCCCTTGCGGGGATAGGTGCAGCGGCATACACTAATTATTGCGACAGTGCTGCGGCAACATCGCTGACAGCGGAGTATGCTCCGAGGATAAAAAATATCAGCACTCAGTTTGATATGCTGCTCAGCAGCCTCCACGATGACGGCAGGGCAGGGCAAGCAGCCCCCGTGCTGCAAAACGACATTGGTGCAGCACCGTCCTCAACGGCGGAGCATACGGGCGCACAAAGCGGCGCAGAGCCCTCCGACGGGGCACAAACAGCGCCGCAGACCTCGCAAAGCAGCGATGCAGCAGCCGATAACGTGCCGCAGGAGGCACCCCCGCAGGAGCAGCTCGCTGCGCTGTATATGGAGCGATTGGCGTTGTTTGACGAGTTTTCGGCAGAGATCGATGCGCTTGAGTATGAGCTTGCGCCGATGCTTATCGATTATGATATGCTGCTGAAAAAGCTGAAGCTGCTTTATGACGAGTACAAAGGCTGCAAGGCATACTCTGAGGAGTGTGCGTCATCGTTCAGGCTGGGAATATGCACGTTGTCTGAGGTTGAGGCGGCAAAAAAGGATACTGAAAGCAAATATTACGAGATCGAGGCTATTTTGCATGAGGTAAGCGCACTTAAAACGGACATCGAGGCGGTGACAGGCACGACGCTGACCTCTGATTTTGATTTCAGCAGTGCATATATTATTACAGATGCGATAAAGCTGGTGCCTGCTGAGCTTACGGGAATATACGGCGGCGCAAGTATATGTATGCCCGACGGAAGCGAGCTTAGCGAGATCGAGATCGCAGATATCTCGGGGCAGTATAATGCGGCGGTCAAGTGCTATTATGCGCTGGGCAGCGCAATGCGTGATTATATCAGTGCCGCTGATGCACTGAAAAAGGGTGAGGCGGATTTCAGACTGGGTCTGGTCACTGAGGATACCATCAACGCCCTCACTGCGGAGAAAACTGCGGTATATATGGCGGCATCGCAGGCGAAGGCTGATTATGCCAAAGCCCTGCTGGAGCTTGACATGGCGAGCAGCGGTGCGCTGACAAAGGGTCTATTCTTGAGCGCAGGCAGGGCCTCTGCATACAAGTCTGCGGTCAGCAATGCGCAGTCTGGCAGCGGTCTGTGGGTGATGTCGAGGACTGCAACGGGCAACGTATACACTGTCGCAGCACTGCCGAAGGGCATGTATGTTGAAGAGGATGATATCGTAAGCTGGAGCATGACCTATGACGGCAAAGCGATATCCAAAAGCGGCACTGGCGGTGCCTGCAAGGTCAGAAAATACATTGACGGCTGCGATCATGCAGAGATAACGTTTTACATAAACAATGTCAGGGCAGGCACATACAAGGTGGATGTGTTTGCACCCTTTGGAGAATTCATCGGTTGATGGGGAGAGTGAGATAATGTCAGATTATACCGCAATATATGAGGTAGGCGAATCCATCGTAAACTTCCTAAGAAGTGAGATGGTTCCCGAGCCCATCGCAAAGAAGGAGCACATCGGAATGTGCGAGCCCCAGTCCCCCGAGGATTTTCAGCTCACGGTCTGGGTCTATAACATCGAGATGGTAAAGGATACGGGAGCGAGGACAGGCTTCCATCCCGATCCCGACAATCCGTTGATAGAGCGGTTTTCGCCGATGCAGCTAAAGCTGCAACTGCTTATCTCGGCACACTCAAAGGCACCTGCCATTCAGAAATATGCCGATGAGTATCGTATGATAGGACGTGCGATGCAGGCGGTGAGGGATATCCCGTCGATACCGAGGGAATTTCTTGCAGGCTCGCTTGCTGATGCCACCGAGCCTGTTCTGATGGAGATAAAAAAGCTTGAAAACGAGGAGCTTGCCCGCATCTGGAACAACTCCAACAAGACCATAAGGCCATCGTTTGCAGTGACCGTATCGCAGGTATTTGTCCGCTCGCAGAGGACGAGAACGGCAGCACCCAGGATCGCAGTTGCTGAGTTTGATACAAAACAAAAGAACAATTCTGCAAGGAAGTGATATAGCTTGATCAGAAAATGCATATCCTGCGTCCTGAAGCTCAGCGACGGCATAACCAAGCAAGCTTTGGCAGCGTCGTCGGTGCGTATATATGTGGACGGTATGCCGATAAAGTTTGAATACAAGCAGGGCGGCTATTTTATACTCATCGATCTTGAGGAGGGCACACATACTGTCACACTGCAGTCGTATTGCTATCAGACAGAGGTATTCACTGTCAGTGTGGACAACAGTGTTATCATGCGCCCCGAGAGCATGGTGAGATATATCGTGCTCAACCCGTCGGAGAAGCATCCCCGTGCATCATCGATGCCCACGGTGAGGGGCATTGCAGAGGGCTTTGACAGGATCTATCTTCAGCGGCGGGTCGGCGAGATGAAGATAGCCGAGGATGATGCGACCGAGGGAAAGACGGCGATACGCCTGTTTTCACCCAAAAGCGGTGCGATGCTTCCGTCGTTGTATATGATAAATGACAGATCGGCAGCCAAGAGCGAGATAGTGATGCTTAAGGGCGCAAACGGCGATATGTATATGTTGGATACACCGCTGAGATATGCACATCCACGCTCAGCCGAGGTAGTGCCGCTTACGGGTATCGGCTGCGGCGCAGATGGCAGTTTTTACTTCATGCTTCCGTCGGATCTTACAGCGGCAAACGGTGACGCACAAGCACCGCTTGCGATACTTGCCGAAAAGGATGGCAAGCTATACAGGACAGAAGTCACCGCCAAAAGCAAAGGCATGACGGAGCTTGGTATCTTGGAGTTCAAGAAAGGATAGATGATAACGTGGGAAATCCTGCTGTTATGACGGCGGTGTGCCAATGCACGTTTGGTGCAGCACCCGCAACGCTTATGGTAACATCGCAAAGCACCGTAATAGGCTCAAATCTGCCTGTTGCAACCATAATGGATATGCCGAAGCCTCCGATGACATTCGGTATGTGCAGCAGCTTGGGTAATCCTACGGTAGCCTCGGCGACATCAGCTGCTGCGGGAGTGCTGACTCCTATGCCGTGTGTGCCTGCGTGTGCATCTCCATGGGCACCTGGCTCGCCTACGGTAATAGTCGGCGGAAAGCCTGCTCTTAACAATTCAAGTAAATGTATGTGCAGCTATGGCGGAGTTATATCTATAAACACAACGCCTGCTACGACCATACAGATTCCATAATCTGCAAGGAGATGAACGATAAATGGGAAAGCTGAAGCTTTTGCTGGCACTGTTTTTAGGCACGCTGATAGTGTTTACGGCACAGCAAGTATATTATGCCAAAACAGATACGCTGGATAACATATACAGTGATATATTGTTCACTCGTCTTGCGGTAGAGTCACAGCAGTACACAAGGCAGATAGAGTACGGTCTTGAGAACGGCAAAAGCCTTGAGAACTTTTATAACATCCAGACGATATTGAACAGTGTAAAGCGTTGCTATTCATACACTAGCGGTGCATATATAATCTCTGATGATTTCAGAGTTTTGTATTCAAACTCGGATGATGGCAGGGCAGCACCCTCGTCGATAAGCATAAGAGAATTTGATGACAGCAACATCTATTCCGTCACACGAGAGGGTGAGAATTATATCCTCACGATGCCGATCTATGGCAGGGGCGGGATGATAAGCGGATATCTCTCTCTGAGGGTCGAGAAAACTGCCATAGCAAATACGCTGTCCGACTTTTATGAAGAGTATCGTATGCAGGCAGTTATCCTCACAGTGCTGATATTTTTGGCAGGGGCAATATTGATCATACATCTCTGCAGTAGCAGGGATAGCCTCTTCAGACAGTGCTTTGGAGTTATCACGGGTTCGGTTTGCGGCTATATACTTATAGACGGGGCGGTATCCATCTTCAAGCTGCAGATAATGATAGAGGGTATCATACAGCAGTCCATCTCAAAGATAACGCTGTCGCTGCAGAATGACCTTGATACCGTACAGCAGAAGGGTGTGGCGGTCGGAAAGATAATGGATTTCAACAGCTGGCTTTTTGAAAGCGGAAAAAACATTCCCTTCATTGAAAATTTGATATATGATAAAAATTACAAGATAACAGCGGCTGTATCTGAGGGGTACATAAGCGAGCAGATATGGCGATATGCGGTGGTGATATTTATCGTATTGCTGATAGCGGTTGCAGCGGGAATGGCGTTGCAGCTTTTAGTGGGGGCTATCGAAAGTTTTATCGTAAAGAGGAATAAAAAATATGTCGACGATGCTGTTAAATAAAGAACAAATAATGCAAAAGCTTAACAAGCAGCGGTTAAGCAACTCCTTTCTGATAAATTCATTGGAGTCGGTGGAGGTAGACGAGTGCGTTACTTATCACGACTCGGTGGCATTGCATCAGAAGGAAAGCGGATTTTGGCTGTTCAGCATAGAGGACAGAGGCGATTTCAGGCATCTGTATGAGCAGCTGCGGCTTCCGTTGGATACATTTTATGTTAATGACTCTGCATATTTCAGAGAGATACTTGAGCTGATACCTGAGGCAACAGCGCAGGAATATGTACAGTATGTGCTGGAGTCTGACAGGTTCGTGGCGAATCCTGCGTCTGTCAATCCCGAGATAGAGGTAGTGACGCTGGATAAAAGCTGGACAGATTTCATACTCACCCTGTACCACAGTCCCGAGTTTGGAAATAAGGAGTACATCGACAGATGTATAGAGATAAATTCTGGTTTCGGTGCATTGTGGAACAATAAAAGAGTGGGATATGTGACGATACATCTTGACGGGGAGATAGGTTCTATGGTAATATCAGAGTATGCAAGAGGCAAGGGTGTCGGCAGGACACTGATGCAGCACATAACTCCGCAGTATGCAAAGCGGGCAAGTATAGGCTGCGGATTTGTACTGCCCGATAACCGCACATCCAAGCGTATGATGGAAAACTCGTGCTTTGAGCTGATGGGTAAAAACATTATGTGGGTATACCATTGAGCCATATTTGAAAGGAGAATAAAATGAAAATCAAAAATATTCTGAAAAAAGCGATAGCTGTAATTGCTGCCTCGGTATTGTGCGTGGCGGTAAGCGGCTGCGACAATACGATAACAGGACAGGATACGATAATCGATGTAAATCAGCCCAATGCAAATGACGGCAGCAGCATCATCCGTGCATATCAGCCGATAAAGAAAGAGGACGGCTCAAAATTCAAGCTGGCGTATGTGGATATCGACCCGTACAACGAGACCTTCCGTATGCTTTACTATGTTATAGAGAGTCTTAAGGCTGACGGCTGGATAAGCTATGAAAGCCTTCCCTACGACCCCGAGACAGATGCGGATTCGCTGGAGATGATGAACTGGCTTGCAGACAATGCCGAGAGCGAATACATCGAGTTTGACAAATCCGCCTTCTACTACACAACGGTAAGCACCGAGGAGGAGATATACGAGAGCCTCAAACAGCACATTTTGGTGGACAAGGATATCGATGCTATCCTTGCAATGGGCACATCTCCCTCCGTGATGGTGCAGGGCTTTGATTTTGATGTTCCGCTGCTGATGTATGCGGTATCTGACCCCATCGGCTCAGGACTTATCAATTCTGCCGATGACTCGGGCGATGACAGATACTGGGCGCACGTTGACTCATCCGCTTATGCTAGACAGATGCAGTATTATTATGACACCTTCCAGTTCAAAAACATCGGCTCTGTATACGGTGATGAGATAGTATGTGCGCTGCCCGATTATCGCAGTGTTGCGGAGAAAAACAGCTTCAACATAACCGAATACAAGCTGCAGAAGGAATCCTTCGAGACTGAGGAAGCATATTACGACGAGCTGAAAAAGATCTACAGGAAGATGATATCCGAGGATAAGGTCGATGCCTATATCCTTAACACAAATGTGATCACATCCGTTGACATGGCGGTGGAGATGATGCAGGTATTTTTTGATGCAAAGATCCCTGTATTTGCGCAGGTAGGCTCTGCCTATGTAAAAAGCGGAGCTGCGCTGCTTATCGTTGATCCCCGTGATGCAGTTGGAACAGGGCCATTTGTATCAAACATCATCGGCTCTGTATTCAACGGCTCAAAGGCAGGAGATCTTGAGCAGGAATATATAAGCTCTCCGTATCTTACATTTAATCTTGACGTTGCCGATCAGATAGAGTATAAGCCCTCTTTTGAGATGCTGATAGCGTGCGAGAGGATAATTAGTACAAATTGAAAGGGAAGCAGGCAACAATGAAAAGTACACAGAAAAAAGCAAGTAAAAAGATATGGATACTCGGTGTGTTTGCGGTGTTTATTGCCATCGCCATGTCGTTTGTATCCTGGCTGATATATGCGGTGTTTGAGGAAAACTACCGTGAGATCAAGCAGCAGTATTATGCGGTGGTATCATATCAGATCGTTGAGGATATCGAGAACTCGGTAAAGAACGGTAAGCAGATAGAGCGTTTTTACGGCATGGACAGCGTTTTGAGCGATATGCTTGAGCTTATCAGCACCGATACCATACCTGTAAAGACTGCCATCACTGACATCTCGGGAAATGTGCTGTACTCCTCGTTCGGTATGAGCGATAACAAGTCAGAGTATTTTGCGATGATAGCTGAGCAGCACATTCAGGATAATATCAGGTTTGCGGAGTCGTCGGAAACCTCTTACAAGATCGTTAACTCGCAGGAGTATGAGTTCATGCTGCAGCCTATATTCGGCACTGACAGCTCACAGATAGGCTCGCTGATGCTGTTTTATCGCACAGCGGATATCTCTACCGAGCTGCTTCCGCAGAAGCAGAGCAGCGATCTGGCGACATCCATCACCATTGCGATAACGATATTGCTGCTGATAGTATATTTCCTGTTCCTGCCCCGCACGATAGGCGAGGCAAACGCTGATGAGACCGAGGTAGAGGCTTATTCAAGAAAGCAGAAGGAAGACAAGCTGATGTTTGTTGTTCCTGTAATTGCTATCATGATAGGTCTGCTGGTGCAGTGCGTTGTATCTTACAACGAGTATCAGGAGCGTTACAAGAAGGTAATGTTTGAGGGTGCAACGGGCATTTCGGAGTATCTCGGCGAGATCGTAGACGATCTTAATCAAAAGGGCGTTTCCTACGACAGGATGAACGGCCTTGCAGAATATCTTGCAGACAAGGTAGAGGATTCGCCGCTGCTGTGGAACATCAGCATCGTAAATGTATATGCGGACACCTCCGACCTGCTTACCCGCACCAGTGAATACAATGTTTCGCTGCCGATAGGCATTCAGGGTGAGCAGAATATGCACATCAACATCGAGATATCTAAGGCATACATCGACAGCAAGATGACAAGTATGCTGCTGGTATTTGCGGTATCCTTTGCAGTGGCACTGATAATGATCTTTGAGTTCTTAAAGCTGCCCGATGCTATGTTTGAGAGGATATCAAGGACATTCAGAGAATCAAAGAAGCAGCAGTCTGATATCGTTTCTCCAATGCTGCGACTGGGCTCGTTTATTGCATACACGGGAATGTATGTCGGAATTCCGTTTTCAAGCGTATTGATACTGCAATGGAACAAGACCTTGTTCGGTCTGCCGCTTGAGTTCCTTGCGTCTATCCCGATGACAGCTGAGCTGCTGGCTACGATGCTTTGCTCGCTGTTCTGCCTGCCGCTTTATCGCAAGATGAACTTAAAGTTCGTGTTTGTGATATCGGCGCTTATCTCTGCTTTGGCTAACGTGCTCTGCTTTTTCTCCAACTCGCCTGAGCAGCTCATTATCTACAGGTTTATTTCGGGTATCGGCTTTGCGGGCATCAAGTATTCCTTCAACAGCATAGTATCCTTTGGTTCTGTTTCGGAGTCTAACACCACCTCCAACCTTGCGTCACTCAATGCGGGTCTGCTCGGCGGTATCACCTGCGGCGGAACGCTGGGTGCGGTAATTGCCGGCTCTGTCAGCGTACATATGTCCTATGCGATCGCAGGTATCTTTATCGTAGCGTTTATGGTGATAGTGCTTGCACTTTCCCCTTGGGGTCTGTTCAAGGAGAATGCTGCTGTTGAGCAGGGCGACGCAGGTGACAAAAAGATCAATCTGTTACGATTTGTGTTTACTCCCTCAGTGCTGAGATATATGCTGCTCGTTGCACTGCCCATGAACTTCGGACTGATGTTCGTAGTTGCATTCTTCCCGAGCTTTGTAAGCTCTCTGGGCCTTCCCGAGGTCACCACATCCTACGGCTACCTCATCAACGGTCTTGTAGGAATCTATCTTGGCCCGATAGCACTCAAGATGCTTTCAAGCAAGATAGGACGCACTCCCTGCGTTGTGATATCGCTGCTACTGGCTGCACTGTCGATATTCATACTCAACATCAACATTCCCATAGTTATCGTGCTGCTTAGCGTTGCGCTGCTTGGCCTGTTTGACGGCTTTGGCACGCCTGCATCCAGCGATTACTATGTAAATATGCCCATCGTCAAGCAGACTGGTGTCAGTCAGGGCTTGTCAGTGCTCAGCGTTGTGGGCAGTGTGGTGCAGACATTCAGTCCTGTGCTGTATTCTGTTATCCTCACGGCTGGCTCATCGGGCATCAATATCCTTGCTATAGCGTTTTCTGTATGTGCGGTACTGTTTGTTCTTACCGTAAAGATCGACAAACAGAAAAACAGCACTGTAACTAAAAAAGCCAAGGTGAAAAATTGATCTTTTGATCAATGCTCATCGGAAAGGAGTATCATGGGTTTATTTGACAGGTTGCGTAAAAAGTCTGTTGTGCCACCTGCGGTAAAGGCTCCTGCGATCGCTTCTCAGCTAAGCGGAGGTGCATCATCCAATTCATTGGCTGCTATGCAGATGGGCATAGGGGCTGGTGCTTCTTTAGGAGATGCTGTCAAGGGCAGGATAGGTCTGAATAATACTAAAGATACCCCTACCAAAAGCACCCAGCCGAAAAAGGGGTTCGGTGACAGGGCTAATGATTGGATAGAGGGAAAGATCGCCAGTGCTGACAAATTTATCGCCGACAATACCTTCGGCGGAAAGAACCGAGTATTCAATGCTGCACTTGGTGCTTATGATAAGGCAATGAATCTGAAGGATGACTTCCATGATTGGAAGCAGAGGATGGCAGATAAGTATCATAGCAGCAGACTTGGCCTTAATATAGAGGAAGGCAAGAACTGGCTGAAGAACAAATTCAAGTCCGATCCCAATAAGCCTGGAATGATGGATAAGATCAAAAACAGCACCTTTGGTCTTACTATGGGCGAGGTGAAAAATTGGGCGAAGAAAAAGTTCGCCTCCGATCCAAACAAGCCGGGAATGATGGATAAGATCAGAAACAGCACCTTTGGTCTTACTATGGGCGAGGTGAAAAATTGGGCGAAGAAAAAGTTCGCCTCTGATCCGGACAAGCCTGGATTGAAGGATAAGATCAAAAACAGCAGCTTCGGCCTTACGATGGGCGAGCTTGGCAAGTGGACAAAGGGACAGTTCTCCAAAGCCAAAAGTAAGATAACCAACAGTACCCTTGCGCTCAATCTCGGCGAGGCAAAAAACTGGGCGAAGGGTAAGATCAACAAGGCTGCGGATTGGATAGGCGATAAAAAGGATCGTCTTGTAGGTCTATATGATGATTTCAAGGATCAGCTGGCAGCCCACGATGATGAGCGATACGAAAAGCACCGTGTAGAAAAGTACGGTGCTGAGTATCTCAATCAGAAGGCGGCATACGAGATGATGCTCAAAAACGGCGACATCGGTCAAAACATCAGCGAGCTATCGGATGTGGATTCTTTGTTGGGGCCTGAGAATAATATGTCCTTTACGGATAAAATTAAGGATACAATAAGTAACGACAGAGAGAACAAGCACGACAGTATGCTGTCAAAGCTAAGCATCGGCAGCACTGTCGGAGGTTTTGCTGCAGGTAAGGTTGCGAAAAAATATCTCGGCAAGGGCTTTAGCAGTCCAATATCTGATTCAATA
The DNA here is from genome assembly GCA_045544715.1 of Oscillospiraceae bacterium. GTDB lineage: Bacteria > Bacillota > Clostridia > Oscillospirales > Ruminococcaceae > CAG-115. The sequence continues at coordinate 11,644 of JAZPZN010000024.1, forward strand.
AGCGCAACGGCGAGTGGTATCAAATTCGGGGTTCACAGCAAGGAGCACAGCAATCTTAAAAAGCTGACTGATGAACAGATGACAGCAGGTGTGGATGACGAGCGTGACAAGCGCAAGCTGGGCGAAGCCCGTGGCAATATGATGGCAAGACTCAACAGAGAGCGTGTAAAGGACGCATCGGCATTTGTAGGCTCAACAGCGAAGGCGATCGGCGGAGCGTTGGATGGTGGTCTTGGCATTGGTGCGGGATCGACTGTAGGTAAGGTGATCGGCGGAGTTGCAAGTGTGGGCGGCGGCATCATAACTGACAGTATGCGAGCATCTGAGGACAAAAAGATCGCAAAGAATGCGGTGTTTGGCAATGAAGACAATTACAATGCCATCAAGGGACAGTTTGGCCTGTTAAGAGGCAGGGATATGCGCATTGGTATGTCGTATGCGGCGAATGCCCGTAATATCGGCGATATTGCAGAGCGTGCAAGATACGACAGGGCAAAGACTGTCAACAAGTATCGAGGCAAGGATGAAGCAGGATATAACATGCTTCAGGCACGAGGATATACCGACAAGGGCATCAACGCAATGACCGACGAGGACACTGCTAAGGAGCTTGGCTTAAAGCAAAATCTTAACAGGATGCGTCGGCGTGTAAGGAAAAACAAGTATATTGGTTAACAGTATCGGAGGTAGTGTTCTTGAAACAAATATTGGAAAAAGTGTTAGCCCGTGTTGTAGAAGACGGCATTGAAGCACATATCGAAAATGTAAATGGTGCTGAAACACTGCGACTTCTCCCTGGCGATCTTGGGCCTGCGGAGGATTCAAAGGTCGTAATGGAGATCTGCAAGATACCGATGAAGGATATTGATGATTGTGGATATTATCAGTTCTACACGATGCTGGAAGCTGATCTTGACAAGGAGATATATCCTAAGTTATTTGCAGCACTGAACGAGCTTAACATGACTACCATCCTCGGCAATTACGCAGTGCTGACCGAGGAGAGGGTATTGTATCACAAGGCTGCATTGCGCCTGCCGACGATGGATGACGATGCACTGGCTGAAAACCTGCTTGGCATGGCATACGACTGCCTTGCGATAATCGATTACGATGTCCCCGCACTTTTGGAGATCCTGAAAAAGTAATATCAACGAAAGAACGCCTGCCGATAATAAGCAAGCTTCTTCCGCCACAAACTGAAAATATGGCAAATAGATGCCAATAGAACGAAAAATCGCCGACTGAATATAGCAGTTGGCGATTTTCTTTTGGTGTGATGCGGAGAGCAGGGCATTACAGTGGCTATTTTAGCTGATACAACAGTTATCCGCCCTTGTTTTGCAAGGGCGGACATAGCTATTAAATTTTGCTGTTTACGATATCTTTAAGGAGTGCGCTTGCATCAAGAGCGTTAACCATAGCAGAGGCAATGGACGGAGCTTTCGGCTTTCTGAAAAAAGAAAAGCAGGGTGCATAAAAAATGCACTCTGCACTAAAATTTACTGAATAGCGCCTGTTGCCCCAAAAGCGTGACATCGTGTCACGCTTTTGGGGCAACTGCGCTGACGTCCTGTCAGCGGACAAGCAGCGGACAACGGCTTTTTCAGAGCAAAATAAAAAGCTCACAATCGGCAATGTTCAGCCAAATGTGAGCAAATGTTGATGGTGACCCGTACGGGAATCGAACCCATGTTTCCGCCGTGAAAGGGCGATGTCTTAACCGCTTGACCAACGGGCCAGATTTGGTAGCGGCAATCGGATTCGAACCAATGACACCCTGGGTATGAACCAAGTGCTCTAGCCAACTGAGCTATGCCGCCATATATATTCGCCGTTAAGTCATCGCCCCAACGACTTAATCATTATATCACAACGATCTCGATTTGTCAAGCACTTTTTGAAAATTTTTTGAAATTTTTAGATTTTTTTGTTTTATAGGCATCATCAAGGCTTGCAGGGCACTGTAGTGGTGATTCGGCAAGCAAAACCTACAAAATAATCGGGTTTTCAACCTAAAACTATGGTATAGTCGGTTATTGACTTTATAAAGGTAGGAGAGTATAATTTTTCATGGTGAATAAATATAGAACAAAAGAGGTTGTTGAAATGTTGAAAAAGTACGTCGCCGATCTGAAGGCGGAATTCAAGGGCTATAACGGAAAGAGCCTTACAAAGGATCTTATGGCTGGATTAACGGTCGCTGCGGTCGCATTGCCGCTGGCGCTGGCATTTGGTGTAAGCTCGGGTGCGGATGCTGCTGCAGGTCTTATTACCGCTATTTTTGCAGGTATCGTCATCGGTATGCTGTCGGGAGCGTCTTATCAGATATCGGGGCCTACGGGTGCTATGGCGGCGATCCTGCTTAGCGTTTCTGCACAGTTCGGTATATCGGGCGTGCTTACTGCGGGCTTTCTTTCGGGTGCTATCCTCGTCATTGCAGCCCTCTGCAAGGTCGGTAAGCTCGTCAGCTATCTGCCTGCGCCTGTCATCACGGGATTTACATCGGGTATTGCGATCATCATCGCCCTCGGTCAGATAGACAATTTCTTCGGCACGAAGAGCGTTGGCGAAAATCAGATCGCAAAGATCGTCAGCTACTTCAATGGCGAGGGCAGCTTTGAGCCTAACTGGTGGGCAGTGATGTTCGGTGCACTGGTGGTGGTTATCATGATAATCTACCCCAAAAAGTGGAATGCCGTAGTGCCCTCCTCCCTTGTGGGAATAATCGTAGCCCTCATCGTAAACATGGTATTTTTCGAGCAGGGAACCGTTGCAGAGGTAGGCGCTATCCCCAGCAGCGTAGTTACATCTGACAGCATAATCATGAACGGCTTTGACTTTGCAAATATCACCAGCCTTATCATGCCAGCCATCTCCATTGCGGCACTCGGAATGATCGAGAGCCTTCTCTGCGGCGCATCCGCAGGCAAGATGAAGGGCGAGCGTCTTGATGCCCAGCGTGAGCTTATCGCACAGGGCGTAGGCAACATGGTGATACCGCTTCTGGGCGGTGTGCCTGCAACAGCAGCCATTGCGAGAACCTCGGTAGCCATCAAATCGGGCGGTCAGACGAGGCTTGTAAGCGTGTTCCATTCTGTTGTGCTGATACTTTCGATGTTCCTCCTCGGCGGAGTTATGAGCCGTATCCCGCTGTCTGCACTGGCAGGCGTGCTGATGGTCACTGCGTTCCGCATGAACGAGTGGGATGCGATAAAGAGCATCTTCAAAAAGAAGTTCAAGTCCTCCATCCTGCAGTATGTCATCACCATGCTTGCAACTGTCATCTTTGACCTCACCATTGCCATCGTTATCGGTGTTGTAGCGGCTATGCTGGTGTTCATCGTCAAGAGCTGCGAGCTGAAGGTCATCACCAGTGACATCGACGAAAGCAAGCTTAAAGGCAAGGTAAAGACCCACCACCATGAGGAGTTCAAGATAGTATATCTTTCTGGCCCGCTGTTTTTCGGCACGCTGGAAAAGCTCATTGCAGCCCTCTCGGAGCTTGACGGGGCAAAGCAGATAATACTCTCCATGCGAGGCGTACCCACCACCGACGATATCTCCCTCGGCGAGCTGGAGAGCCTCTACAAGCAGTTCAAAGACAACGGCACGCAGATATCCTTCTGCGGAATACAGGATGCCGTGCTGGAGATGATGGACAGAGCCGATTTCCGCCAGCACATCGGCGAGGAGCATTTCTACTGGGATGCGGTAGCCGCTATCAAGGCACTGGAGAACAAGGATAAGGTATCCGAATAAATATATATAAAGAACGGGCGACGTTATGTCGCCCGTTTTATTGTTTTCGCTCAGCCGAGACATTCCTTCATGATGAGGTCAGTATAGGCTTCGTCGTTGGTCTCGAGATAAGCGTCATCCTCGTAGGTCTGCTCCTCGGGGATATCGGCGGGGGAGATGCGGCGGCTGGTAGCGGATACCGAGTCATAGCAGAAAGCCTCCTCACGCAGACCGAAAAGCGCAGTGTTCAGCGTTATCTTGTTGAGCAGCAGCTTCAGCAGCTCCTGCGAGGTAAGCCGAACTATGTAGTAGTCAAACTTTTCGCTGAGCAGCAGCACGAGGCAGGGAGCGTTGTCCTTGTCACGGCACACGAAAAGCTCGGGGATACCATACTCGATAAGCACGTGCTCAAAGCTGAGCGAGCCTAATGTGTCGATGTTAGCCCATTCCATGTTATCACCTCAATAATTGAATGTAGTGTCGTAAATTATGCTGTATTCGTCAGCCGCACGGCTCTGCGGAATATCGATGGTCAGCGTGTATTCTGCCATGTCGCAGGTGCCCACCTCGGGCACGGTGCGCTTTATGATGATGTTGTTGTCAGCGTCGATGCCGATGTACTCAAGCCCTATCGAGCCGCTGCTCTCTGTTATAGAGCAGGCTATCAGCGCATTTTCAGCGAAATATTCCTCGCTATACACAGCGTTGGTGCTGCCGAAATATTCGCAGTATTCCTTCGCATCATCGATTACTACGATGCCTGTAAGTCTGCTATCGTAATCGTTGGTGCGGCTTATCCTGCCCTCGGGTCGCCACAGCTCGCTCTCTTCATAGGATGTGGAAGGGCTGCCGATAGGCTCTGCAAGCTCGTAGGAGCTATAGCTGCAGCCAGAAAGCAGCATCAAAAGCGATGCCAAAACAGAAAAAATCTTCATATCGTTACTCCTTTGCAATGCACTTTGATTATAACACCATATCAAAGCGCACAAGGTTGCATATTTGGGAGTTTATAGCATTATCATGTCATCGGCGAGCTGCTCAGCCTCTGCCTTGTCGTGGGTGACGAGGATGACGGTCTTGCCCGCCGTCTTGCGCTTGCAGTAGTCTAGCACCTGCTGCTTGGTATCGGTGTCTAGCCCCTTGAATGGTTCATCCAAAAACAGCACATCATATTCGTGCAGTAGGGCACGCAGCAGGGCTACCCTGCGCTTCATGCCGCCACTGAGCTCTCTGACGGGCTTTGCATAGCAGTCGCCAAGACCTACTGCGGAAAGCTCTGCCTCAAGCTCCTTCGGGGAGTATCTGTTGCCCGTCACGAGGCGCAGATTTGCGGCTGCAGTGAGGTTTTCGCAAAGACGGTTTTCTTGAAACACTGCGCTTTTTCTGAAGCCCCCAGAGGGCGTTATCACGCCGCTGTCAGGCTCTGAAAGCCCCATCAGTATCGAAAGCAGCGTAGTTTTTCCGCAGCCCGATGCGCCCATTATGGCGGTGGTAGCTCCCGATTTGAATGTGTGGGAGAAGCTCTCAAGCACCACGTTGTCGCCATAGCTTTTGCGGATATTTTTCGCTGTAAGCTCCACTTGATTACCTCCCTTACATTCGCTCAACACGCTTCACCAGCAAGTTCATAAGCAGCATAAACAGCTTTTCGCAAAGAAAGCTTATGAGTATTATCACTGCTGTCCATGCGAATAAGTCCTCGGTCTCAAGATACACCTTGCTCATGTACAGCCGCTCACCGATAGAGCCGTCGGGGATGCCGATTACCTCTGCGGCAACTCCGGATTTCCAGCAAAGCCCCATTGCAAGCCCAGCCGCCGAGCGGAAGTATGGCAGCACCTGCGATAGATAGATGCCCACAAATCGCTTTGGGGCGGGGATATCGAACAGCTCAGCCATGTCACGCAGCTTCGGGTCGAGGTTCTCTATGCCCTCCAGAACATTGGCATAGACGATGGGCACTGCGATAAGCACAGCGATGAGCACTGCGAGGTTTTTGGAGCTGACCCATATCAGAGCCAGTATCGTGAACGAAGCCACGGGAATGGATTTCATCGCTGACATCAGCGGAGCCAGCAGGCTCTTTACAAAGCTGAAATTTCCAGCCAATCCCGCTAGGATAGTACCTGTTGACAGCCCTATCGCAAAGCCGAGCAGAATCCGCCCCGCCGAGAACGCTACAGAGCCCCAGAATTCGCCCTCAGGTATCAGCTGTATCAGCCGTTTTACCACCGCAACAGGGGAGGCAAGCAGGAGCTTTTGGTCGAAAAGCATCGCACCTATCTGCCACAAAAGCAGCCAGAACAGCACGAATGCTGCATTTCTGATATGTTTTTTCATGCTGTTCCTCCTTTGCATAGGTAGTAATTTCGGTGCCGCAGGCTGCGACACCGAAAACTGCAATTAATAATTGAAATAGAAGTCATCCGCAGGCAGCTTGCCGCCAACAGCGGTAGGCTCCTGCTCGTGCAGCACTGCGAGGTAGCCGCTCAGCTTCTCCTTCAGCTCATCGCCTGTGATGCACACGATATTGCACTCGGGGATAGCCTTTTCAGCAACTGCGGCAGGCACGATGTCGTACTTGCCTACAAGCTCTGCGCCCTCTGCAACGTTGGTTGTAACGTACTCAACAGACTGGGCGTAACGCTCCAAAAACTGCTCAACAGCCTCGGGATACTGCTCCACGAACTCAGTGCGTGCGATGACCGAGCCTGTCAGCAGGGTGCTGCCGTTGCCGAGCTTATCCCATTCCTCGGTGAGGTCAAGCACCACGTTGATACCCTCGCTCTTGATCTGTGCGGTGGTAACGAAAGGCTGGGGGAGAAGGGCAACGCTGCCCTCGTTAGCGGTGAGGGCGGTGAGGCACTCAGCGTGCTCGCTCTTCCACTCGATGGTGACATCCTTGTCGGGGTCGATGCCGTTCTGCGCAAGCAGGTAGCGCAGCGCATACTCGGGAGTTGCGCCCTTGCCACTTGCAAAGATGGTCTTGCCCTTGAGGTCAGCCATAGATGCAACGGTAGGCTCGCCGTTCTCGCAGATATACAGCACACCGAGCACGTTCAGTGCGATGACCTTAACGCCGCCCTCAGTCTTGTTGTACAGCACTGATGCCATATTTGCGGGGCAGCAGAGGATATCGGTCTTGCCCTGTATGATGAGGGGGGCAAGCTCGTCGGTGGCTGCGGTGATGGTGAACTCATAGGGGTAGCCGTTAGCCTCGTCGTCGCTCATCAGCTTTGTCATGCCCATGGCGGTGGGGCCCTTCAGGGCTGTTACCTTGATGCTCTCGGGCTGGTTTACAACTTCCTCGGGGGTCAGCTCGGGGAGCTCCTCGGGGGTGGTCTCTTCTAAGGTTTCAGCTCTGCTCTCCTCGGGAGTGCTCTCAGTGGCAGAGGTGCTCTCTGCTGCGCTGTCAGAGGAGGTGTTCGCTGCGCCGCAGCCTGCCAGCATACCTGCGCAAAGCAGTGCCGCCAGTGTGGATCTAAGGATCTTTGTGATTTTCATTGGATATAGTCCTTTCTTTGTTCTTGGGGTTGCATTTTATATTATGTACAGCAATCGCCCACATAATTATATACCATTGTTTATATTTTGTCAAGAAGTGACGGTGGCTAACATTTCAAAACCAGATACAAAATAAAGCAAAGTCCCCCGACAGATATCGGGGGACGGATATTATTCCTGAGTTTTTTTCTGGCTCAGCTCTTTGCATACCTTGTAGAAATTTGCAACGGCAGCTTCACGGTAAGGGCCTGAGTAAAGCACCTCTGTAATGCCGAAAGTGATGATACCAAGCAGGTTCCATCCGATAAAGCTTAAGTGCAGTACAAACAGCTCCCACTTGTGACCAGACATTATCCTGTAGCTTTCCTTGAAGGCATCGGACATGCTGATAGTGGGGTCATCCGCAAGGATATACGGCAGCATTGCATACTCATAAGACTTGATGATGCCTGGAATAACCAGCAGCAAAGTCCACAGCAGCACCTTGATACTTGCCAGAAGGTCAAGCAATACGCTTTTTTTGTAGTATTTCAGCACACTAAGCATCTCGGTGAAGGAGGGCTTGGTAGAGCTATTGTTGAAATAAAACCTTGCTGCGCCGTACCTTGCAGGGGCAAGGATAAGTATACCAAAGATGAGCGCAATCGCTGAAAATGTTATTTTTGTGCCAAAATCCATCTCAGCCGTTTTCTGACCGAAGCTTGTTAAATACTCGATGTTGAACTTTTCGGGCGACTGAAGAAATGTGTGTGCCCTTGAAACTACCAGATAGATGATATAAACTATTAGGCTGTTGACATAGTTCATTTTAACATTTGTTCTTGCTAATTCTTTGATAAGTTGTCTGCGGTTCATAATTATACCTCCAAAAGATGATATGCCACATTAACAGACCGCCACAATCTGCTGATATGATTTTAGCACAAAAGTTATATTTTGTCAATATATGTCGCCGTGGTTGAGCAGCATCCGTATCGCCGCTTAATGCACCGAAAATAAAACGACACCGCCTTTTTGCGGTGTCGCTTGGTATCAGTTGTAACGCTTGCTAGCTTACTTCTTGATGATGATGAAATCAACGCTGCCGAAGGAGAAATCGAGTGTAACAGCGATGCCGCCGTTATCGAGGGATATCTCTGCATTTCTTGCAGACTCCTGAGGTGTAAGGTCAAGCTCTGTATTGGTAGCGTTGGAAACATTAACGGCATACAGACCGTTCTGCAGGTTGAGGAACTCACCAACGCAAGCCTCAACGAACTCATCCACCTCGCTGAACAGGCCGAACTCTTCAGCATCGTCCGCATCCTCCTCGCCGCTGTCAACAGCGTAACGGGAAGCGATAACGGTAAAGGGCTTTTCCTCGCAGCCGATGGCGGTATAGCCGCTCACTGCGCCTGTGATATCCTGCGAGCAAAGGCAGTTGTATGTAGTAGTACCGAGCTTCTTGCAGCCCGAAAATGCGAAATCATCACCGATAAAGCGAACGACATTTCTCACGAGCAGCAGGAGGTAGTCAGTATAGAACTTGCTGTCCTCCAGCTCGTTGAGCCCGAAGATCTTTGTAAGGTTTTCTGCAAGACGCTCATCGCTGTCATCGCCGTCATCGAATACGGCGTTTGCCTTGTACTCGTTAAGTGCCTCCTGGAACTGTGCATGGGTGATGCAGCCGCTGTCGATGAGAGCCTGACCCAGCACGATGTTTGCGGTCTGCTGCTTAGCCAGCAGCTCGCACACCTGATCGGAGGTGATAAAGCCCATCTCGATAGCGATGTTACCGAAACGCTTGTCAACATGACGCTGCTCAGCGTGTACAGCATCGACCTGCTCCGCAGTCATGAAGCCTGCATCGATGGCAAGCGAGCCCATTCTAACTCTTGTGCTCGCCATAGCCTCCAGCGCAGACTGCAACTGTGCTGCGGAAACCACACCCTTATTTAGCAGATAATGTCCGAATAATTGAGTAAACATATACATAAATCCTCCTGATCAATTTTTAGCAAAGGTGTCGAGGATCTTCATTACATCCTCTGCCTTGACGGGTTTCTGGAGGAACTCAAAAGCGCCTGCCTTGATGGCGGAAACAAGGTTGCTCTGTGTGCCGATGGTGGAAGCCATAACTACCTTTGCATCAGCGTTGTGAGCCTTGATCTCTACCAGTGCATCAAGACCTGTCTTGAGGGGCATTACGATATCCATAAAGGTGAGGTCGGGAGTATGCTCCTTATACATCTCCACTGCCTGCACGCCATCCTTAGCCTCATAGATCTGAGTGATACCTGCTGCCTTCAGCACATCGCTCAGCTTTTTTCTGACGAGGATAGAGTCGTCACAGATAAGTACTTTAAGCTCTGAAATATTCATGATCTTGCATCCCTTCATAACGGCATAGCCGTTTTATTAATATACACTTATTATACATTAACAATTGACAAAAGACAATACTATTTTTGCATTTTCGTACAAAGGATATAACGATATGCTGCTTGGTTTGTGTAATCTGCACAAACAGTGCTGCGTATGTAGTAGCGATAAAAAAACACCCCTCGCCTTACGGCAAGGGGATGTCATCAGTCCTCGCACTCCTCGGAGGCTATTTCTTCAACGATGCTTCGCAGCATCTCAACGCCCTCGCCTGTTTCGGCGGAGAACTCAACGATGGTGAGATCCTCTGCGCAGGGAAGCTCTGTCAGCAGGGCATCTCTGCGGTCAGCTCTCTGTTTTTTGGACAGCTTGTCTGCCTTTGTCAGCACCACCACGAACGGAGTTCCGCTGTCGATGAGGAAGTTCACCATCATCACATCATCCTTTGTAGGGGGATGGCGGAAATCGATCAGCTGGAAAACAAGCTCCAGCGAGCGGCTGTCGTCGTTAAGATAGCCGCCGATAAGGTCGTTCCAACGTTCCTTTTCGCCCTTTGACACCTTTGCATAGCCGTAGCCGGGCAGGTCTACAAAGTACACATTCTCAAGGCTGAAAAAGTTGATGGTAGCTGTCTTTCCGGGCACTGCGCTGACCCTTGCCAACGACTTGCGGTTGAACAGCTTGTTTATCAGCGAGGATTTACCAACATTTGACCGTCCCGAAAAGGCGATCTCTATCTTTTCCGACGGCGGTATCTGCTTGAAGCTGCCGAAGGATGTATAAAACTCTGCTTTATTGAAATTCATAATGTCACCTGTCATTAAGGGCGGCGTTGCGCCGCCCTTTGTTTATCAGTTTGCGGTCAGCGCAGGCTGCTTTTTCTCAGCCTCCTTGCGCTCAGTGCTTACCTTCTTTTTCTTGCTGCCCACCTTTTTCTCAGCGGAGCAGTTGGGGGTAACGAGGGCTGTATCGAGCACCGTAGAGATATCCTCGGCGATGACGAAGTTCAGCGCATTCTTTACTACCTCATCGATCTCCTCGATATCGGGCTCGTTCTCCTTGGGGATGCAAACGGTCTTTACGCCTGCACGGTAAGCCGCCATAGTCTTTTCCTTCAAGCCGCCGATAGCAAGCACCTTTCCACGCAGCGTTATCTCGCCTGTCATTGCAACGTCACGTCTTACGGGAGTGCCGCTCAGCGCAGAGATCAGCGCCGTTGTTAGGGTAACACCTGCAGAAGGGCCATCCTTTGGCACTGCGCCCTCGGGAGCGTGCACATGGATATCCTTGTTCTTGTAGAACTCGGGATCGATGTTGTACTTGCTTGCCAGCGCACGGGTGAGGCTTACAGCGATCTTTGCGGATTCCTTCATCACCTCGCCGAGGCTTCCGGTGAACTCGGTCTTGCCGCTTCCGTCGAGCACCAGTACCTCAAGGGGCAGCATGGTTCCGCCGACGGATGTCCATGCAAGGCCGTTTACAAGACCCACCTCATCCCTTGCTGCGAGATGCTCGGGGAGATACTTCTTCACACCGAGGAAATCCTGAATATTGTTATCGGTAACGCTCACCTTTGTGCTTTCGCCGCTGACGAGCAGCTTTGCGCTCTTGCGGCATATCTCGGCGATGCGTCGCTCCAGCTTTCTCACGCCTGCCTCACGGGTGTAGAAATCGATGATGGAGTACAGTGCCTTGTCGTTGACCTTTACGGTTGCGGACTTTTCGCCGTGCTTTTTCAGCTGCTTAGGCAGCAGGTGCTTTTTGGCGATGTTGAACTTTTCCTCTCTCGTGTAGCTTGAAAGCTCGATGACCTCCATACGGTCGAGGAGGGGAGAGGGGATCGTATCCAGCGAGTTTGCAGTGGTGATGAACAGCACGTTGCTGAGGTCAACGGGAACCTCGAGATAATGGTCAACGAAGGCGGTATTCTGCTCGCTGTCGAGCACCTCCAGCATAGCGGAGGCGGGGTCGCCCCTATGGTCGCTGCCCATCTTGTCGATCTCATCGAGGAGGATGACGGGGTTCATGGACTTAGCCTGCTTGATGGCGTCGATCATTCTACCCGGCATAGAGCCGACGTAGGTCTTGCGGTGACCTCTTATCTCAGCCTCGTCACGCACACCGCCGAGGGAAACTCTCACATACTTTCTGCCGAGGGCTTCAGCGATGGATCTGCCTATAGAGGTCTTACCGACACCTGGAGGGCCGTAAAGGCAGATGATCTGTCCCTTGATATCGGGGGCGAGGGCACGCACTGCGATGGTCTCGGTGATGCGCTCCTTCACCTTTTTAAGGCCGTAGTGATCCTTGTCGAGCTGCTTCTGCACCCTGTCAAGGTCGAGCTTATCCTTTGTGGTAACGCCCCACGGGAGGGAAAGCACCGTATCGAGATAGGTGCGGATAACAGCCGCCTCCTGCGAGGTGCTGCTCATACGGCTGAGCTTTTCAGCCTCATTTGTGAGTTTTTCCTTGTGCTCGTCGGCAAGGGGCAGTGCCATGATCTTGTCTATGTATTCGTAAGACTCCTCCATGGGGTTGTCGCTCTCGCCGAGCTGGCGTGCGATCACACGCATCTGCTCACGCAGGTAGTAGTCACGGTGGTTTTTATCCATTGCTTCCTTTACCTGATCGTGTATCTCTATCTCGGTCTCGATTATCTCAAGCTCCTGCTCGAGTATAGTGATAAGGCGCTGGATGCGTTTGAATGTGCCGCTTATCTCCAGCAGCTCCTGGCGGTTTTCAAGGCGCAATACGATGTTAAAAACGATCTTGTCGAAAAGTGCGATGCTGCTCTCCTCGCCCATGATGCTGTCATAAAGCTCCTTGGGCATCTTGGGAGTTACCTCGCAGTAGCGGCTGAAGGCTTCCTTCAGCGAGCGTACAGCTGCGGTCTCAGAGGCAGGTGCGAGGGCTGTATTACCCGATGAAAGCTTTTTGAGGTCAGCGGTGAGATATGCGCCCTTATCGGAATAGCGCATAGCCTTAGCCCTGTAAAGGCCCTCGATAAGCACTCTTGTTGAGCCGTCGGGGGTGGTTAGCAGCTGCTTTATCTCGGCAACGGTGCCGATGGTATAGATATTATCGATGCTGGGCTCAGAAGCGGCGGGGTCTATCTGCGCTGCGAGGAATATCTTGCCGTCATCCTCGGCGGCTTCCTTCAGTGCAGCGACAGAGCCTGGTCTTCCCACGTCGAAATGGAGCACCATCGAGGGGAATACAACTAAGCCTCTTAAAGGTATCATAGGCATATTATGGGTATTGCTCATTTACATTACTTCCTTTCTTAAAAAACATAAAACCCAGAAGTAGCGATATGTGTTATTCTACACAGTACACAATATTATAAATCATTTGCAGATATTTTGCAAGTCCTTTTTTCACCCAATTAAAAATAGTTTTTCTATATTTTTGTTCAGAAATTAGAAACGCTGACTAAATCGTGCAATCAACGGAAAATAAGAGAAAAGATAAGGTAGATTATAGGCTGATGCAGCACATATATCCATATCGTATATTTTCCAACGGTCGCCAGCCACTTGCAGTGGGTGGGGTAGAAGAATTTGGGCAGCACTCCGTCCTTTGCGAACACTCCGAAATAGCTGCCTGCGATGAACAGGAAGAACCAGGGCAGCAGCGGAAAATAGTCCGAGCTCCAAAAATACGCATCATGCATACCGAGGGGGAACAGCACGCCCACATCGTACAGCTTTTGCGGCAAAGCAAGTCCGAAAACTCCCTCAAGCCCGATGTAGCCGTAGCGCACATCGATGGTAGCGATGAACAGCAGTATAGCGATGATGATACCAACGAGGGCGGGCAGCACATCGAAAACCTTTTCGCCCAGTCCGTATATCATCATCGATATACCGAGAAAGTGCAGTATACCGAACATTATCGTGCCCCCCGTGAAGAAAGGCAGCACGAAGGTCATTATCATGCCGATGAAAAAGCACTGTATGCCTCTTTTCATATTGTTTGAGGAGTAGCGGCACACCGTACCCGAAATGAAGATGAACGAGCCTGCAAAGATATCCCTGATGATATCGAACCAGCTCTCGAAGAATATGGGCACATCCACACCGAAGATATATTTGAGGTCGTACATCGCATGGTATACCACCATGCAGATTATTGCAAAGCCCCTTATCTCATCGAGCAGACCCACTCTTGAAGAATTGCCGTTATCGCTTGATTTTGCCATTTTTATCACCCTTTTTCAGTTTGTTGATGCTCATTTTATTATTTTAGCACATTTTAAGGAAAATTACAATATCATCTTGAACACTTCGGGATTTTATGCTAAAATATATAATGTATAATTGTGTAAACGAAAGGAAGCTATCATGAAATATATATACATCGGCGGAGTAAAGATAGAACGTACCGCCGCCCTTGCACCCATGGCAAGCGTAGCCGACCGTGCCTATCGCCTTATGGCGAAGGAGTACGGCGCAGCCTATTGCGTGGGCGAGATGGCAAGCTGCAAGGGGCTTTGTTACAGCGACCGTAAGACAGCTGAGCTGCTGACAGTGACCGAGGCTGAGCGACCTATGGCAGTGCAGCTTTTCGGCGCAGAGCCTGACTTTATGGCAAAAGCCGTGAAGATAGCGGAAAAATATCACCCTGAGATAATCGATATCAACGCAGGCTGCCCCATGCCAAAGATTGTGGGCGGCGGCGCAGGTAGCGCACTGATGAAGACACCTCAGCTTTTCGGGGAGCTTGTGAAAGCAGCGGTCAGCGCAACGGATATCCCCGTTACTGTGAAGATACGCAAGGGCTGGGACGACAGCTCCGTCAATGCGGTGGAGATGGCTAAGATAGCTGAAGAAAACGGCGCAGCGGCAATAGCGGTGCACGGCAGGACAAGAGCTCAGCTGTATTCGGGCAAGGCCGACTGGGACATCATCAAGGCGGTGAAGGAGGCTGTCAGCATTCCTGTCATCGGCAACGGCGATGTATCCACCGCCGAGGAGTGCGAGGCTATGTACAGCTATACAGGCTGCGACCTTGTCATGATAGGCAGGGGCAGCTACGGCAGGCCGTGGCTGTTCGGGCAGATTAGGGACTTTTACGAGGGCATACCCGTCCGCTCCGACCCGTCGTTTGAGGAAAAGCTTGCGATAATGCGCCGCCACATCGCCCTCCTTGTAGAGGATAAGGGCGAAAGCGTGGGCATGAAGGAAGCCCGTCGCCATGCCTCGTGGTATTTAAAAGGAATGCAGGGCGCAGCGAGGTTCAGAAACCTCTGCGGCACGCTTAACACCCTCGACGACCTTGAAAGACTGATAGAAGAGATACGCAAAACCAATAACTGAGAGGAAGCACCATGTTCAAAAACGAGATAGCGACTTTATGCGCTTATGATATAAAAAACGACCCTGTGATCTCCGCCTTTTCAAAGCTTGGCGGCAAATCGGTGAAAAAGAACTTAGCAGCCTATACCTCGCTTTGCTCTGCGCTGCTGGTCAGCGGAAAAAGCCTCGGCGAATACCTCCACGATCTGCTGATATACAGCCACTCTGAGCTGGTGCTGCAGTGCGCAAAATTCCCGACAGAGCTGAGAAAAGCCGCTGTGCAGCACGATGTTGATGTAATAAAGGGGCTTGCGCTCTACTCCTCGCAGGAGCTTAAAGAGTGGCTTGCAAGGCGGTTTGAGGAGGAGCCCTCGCTGCTCAGCCTGCCCGATTATCAGCAGGGCAGCTTCGAGTACACCGCAGACTATTTTATAGATTTCGCTGCCAAAAACGGCAGCGGAGAATTCGCAAGATACAAGGCATTCAGCTTTGACGGTGAGCAGCTGCACCCCATCGAAAACACCGACCCCATAAGGCTATCTGACCTCAAAAGCTATGAGGCTCAGCGCAGTCAGGTGGTGGAGAATACGGTGTGCTTTCGCAACCGTCAGCCTGCGCAGAATGTGCTGCTCTACGGCGACAGGGGTACTGGAAAATCCAGCACTGTCAAGGCGATACTCAACGAGTTTGACGGGCTGCGCATGGTGGAGGTATCCAAAAACGATGTGGCAGGACTGCCAATGCTGTTCAGGCTGCTGAAGGATATTCCGCTGCGCTTCATCGTGACGATAGATGACCTCACCTTTGCCGAAAACGACGACCGCTTCGGAGTGCTGAAAGCGGCACTGGAGGGCAGCCTTTCTGCCCGTCCCGACAACATCCTCATCTATGCCACCACCAACCGCCGCAAGATAATCCGTGAGACCACCGCAGAACGCTCTGTTGAGGATATCAGCCGCACCGACGCAGTGGATGAGAGTATGTCATTGGTTGACCGCTTCGGTCTGTTTGTTAC
>JAZPZN010000025.1:0-7894 GCA_045544715.1 Oscillospiraceae bacterium
TATGATTAATATCAAAAATAAGGGTGCGGGTCGCTCCCGTATCCAATAAAATTCAGGAGGAATATTCCAATGGCAGTTAAAGTTGCAATTAACGGCTTCGGCCGTATCGGACGCCTTGCGTTCAGACAGATGTTCGGTGCTGAGGGCTATGATGTAGTAGCTATCAACGACCTCACAAAGCCTTCCATGCTGGCTCACCTTCTCAAGTATGATACCGCTCAGGGCGGCTACTGCGGTAAGATGGGCGAGAACCTTCACACCGTAACCGCTGATGATGAGGCTGGTACAATCACAGTTGACGGCAAGACCCTCAAGATCTATGCTAAGGCTAACGCTGCTGAGCTCCCCTGGGGCGAGATCGGCGTTGACGTAGTTCTCGAGTGCACAGGTTTCTACTGCTCCAAGGACAAGGCACAGGCTCACATCGATGCTGGTGCTAAGAAGGTTGTTATTTCTGCTCCCGCAGGCAACGACCTCCCCACAATCGTATTCTCTGTTAATGAGAACACTCTGACTAAGGATGACACAATCATTTCTGCTGCTTCCTGCACAACAAACTGCCTCGCTCCTATGGCTAAGGCTCTTAACGATTATGCTCCTATCCAGAGTGGTATCATGAGCACAATCCACGCTTACACTGGCGACCAGATGATCCTCGATGGTCCTCACAGAAAGGGTGACCTCAGAAGAGCAAGAGCTGGTGCTGCTAACATCGTTCCCAACTCCACAGGTGCTGCTAAGGCTATCGGCCTCGTAATTCCTGAGCTGAACGGCAAGCTGATCGGTTCTGCACAGAGAGTTCCTGTTCCCACCGGTTCTACAACAATCCTTACTGCTGTTGTTAAGGGCACAGATGTAACTAAGGATGGCATCAACGCTGCTATGAAGGCTGCTGCTTCCGCTTCTTACGGCTACAACGAGGATCAGATCGTTTCTTCCGATGTTATCGGTATGACATACGGTTCTCTGTTCGATGCTACTCAGACAATGGTAGCAAAGATTGCTGATGACCTCTATGAGGTACAGGTAGTTTCTTGGTACGACAACGAGAACTCCTACACATCTCAGATGGTAAGAACAATCAAGTACTTCGCTGAGCTCTAATATTCAGCCTGATACGCAATTTGCGCCCCCGATATTCGGGGGCGTTTTTGTTGTTTGTCATATTTGTGCAACACTACAAATCTATTTGTATAGTCGGCTGATTGACTTTTGCGCTGATTTATGGTATCATCATTGTATAGGTTCGCACCGGCGAAATACATTTTACGGAGGACAATATGAGTATTAAGAAGGAAGAATTCGGTTTTTTCAGGGGCTACAAGTGCTATCTGATAACTCTCACAAATAAGAACGGTATGACTGCTCGCATTACCAATTTCGGCGGTGCTGTTGTAGGTCTTGATGTGCCTGACAAGGACGGAAAGCTTGCAGATATAGTGCTGGGTTACGATACACTTGAGGGTTATGTTGAAGGCAACAGCTCTCACGGTGCTCTTGTTGGCAGATACGCAAACCGTATCGGTGGAGCAAAATTCACCCTTAACGGCAAGGAGTATAATCTTACCCCTAACGATAACAAGGTCAATCATCTGCACGGTGGCGCATTTGGCTACAATAAGCGTGTGTGGACTGTTGACGCTGTAACTGACGGAGATGAGCCATCTGTTACTCTCGGATATATCAGCCCCGATGGCGAGGAGAACTATCCGGGTACGCTGAATATTAAAGTAAAGTACACTGTAACCGCTAGCAACGGACTTGAGATAGACTATACTGCAACTTCTGACGCTGATACTGTTATCAATCTCACAAATCACGCATATTTCAATCTTAAGGGCGCAGGTAACGGCGATATAAAGGATCACATTGTGCAGATCAACGCTGATAAGTATACTCCTGTCAATGAGCTTCTTATCCCTACCGGAAAGATTGCTTATGTTCACGATACAGCGTTTGATTTTACCTCTCCCAAGGCAGTTGCGGTAGATATGGATAATGGAAAGCTCCCTAACGGTTACGATCACAATTTCGTGCTTGGAGATGCAGGGGTGATGCGTACAGCTGCTGAAGTCTATGAGCCTTCAAGCGGCAGAGTGATGACTGTAAAGACTGATAAGCCTGCCATCCAGTTCTACATAGGTATCGGTCTTGATGGAGAAAACGGCAAGAACGGTGCAAACTATAATAAGTATGCAGGTCTGTGTCTTGAAAGCCAGTTCACTCCCAACTCTCCCAATCTTACGAATTTCCCAAGCTGTGTTTACAAGGCTGGTGAGACCTATCACTTTACAACTACATATGAATTTTCTGTAAGATGATAAGAATAAAAGCTGCGGTAGAAATACCGCAGCTTTTGTAGTAAAGACCCCCGATCAGATCGATCGGGGGAGTCCAAATAAAAACAAACAAAATCATCTATATACGGGGACTGCCTGTTGTGCAACCTTAAATTTAAGGCGAAGATGGTCAGCAATGAGTGCGATAAATTCGCTGTTGGTGGGCTTGCCTCTGGTAGTGTGCACGGTGTAGGAGAAGATGCGTGTCAGCATATCGATGTCGCCTCTGTCCCAAGCGATCTCGATAGCGTGACGAATAGCTCTTTCTACTCTAGAAGATGTAGTAGAGTAGCGTTTTGCAACTGTAGGGTAGAGCAGCTTTGTGATACAGTTGATCATCTCGTCATTGTTCACTGAGAGCATGATGGCAGTGCGAAGATAGTGATAGCCCTTGATATGTGCAGGGATGCCTACCTGATGGATTATCTCAGTCACTGCGCACTCCAGTGCGGTATCGTCGGCAGGAGCAGCTTCCTCCTCCCTTACTGCACCACAGATTGCTTTGATCCTGCTAACAAGATAATCAGCATCCACAGGCTTTACGAGGAAATCTGCTGCGCCAGCTGCCATAGCTTCCTGCTCCAGCATAGGAGATTCAGTGTTTGAAACTATGATGATGTTGGGAACATATTTCTTCTCGGCCTTTAGGCGGCGGATCACTTCAACTGCGTCGCAGTAGGGCATCTTTGCTTCAAGAACTGCTACGTCGGGGCTTTCAGACTTGATAGAGCCGAGGATAGTGTTTCCATCACAGCGACGAGTGATTGCATAAATACCTGCCTGCTTCATAGTGCCTGCCCAGCGGATTCCGCATTCTGCGGTGTCGTTACCGATAAGAACTTTGATTTGATTTGTCATTTTTATAACCTCCAAAGATGTTGTTTAAGTTTGTAACATTATATTACCATAAAATGGAATAAATTTCAAGTACTTTTTGGAAATTTCTTTATAAAATTTACAACGATGTAAAATTATAACAAAATGACGACAAATGCGATAACAATCGGGTTTGTGCATGATTTATCCAGACGATATGCGATAATGATATGACGAATTGTGTAGAAAAATGTCGAATTTTAGCAGGTATATTTTCCATATTATATGCATATATAAGCCTTGCTGATAACAAAAGGAGTGGATTTCCCACTCCTTTTGTAATTTGGTTATAGCAGTCTTTTCAGATATTCACCGGTGAATGAAGCAGTATTTGCTGCAATCTCCTCAGGTGTACCCTTTGCAATGACAGTACCGCCTTTGTCGCCGCCCTCCGGGCCCATGTCGATGATATAGTCGGCATTTTTAATGACATCAAGGTTGTGCTCGATCACAAGTACGGTGTTACCGCCGTCTGTAAGTCTCTGCAGGATATCGATGAGCTTGCGAACATCGTCGGTGTGAAGTCCTGTAGTAGGCTCGTCGAGAATATATATAGTTTTGCCTGTAGAACGCTTTGCAAGCTCGGTTGCAAGCTTAATCCTTTGCGCTTCGCCGCCTGAAAGCGTTGTGGAGCTTTGTCCTATTTTAATATATCCTAGTCCTACTTCCTCAAGAGTGCGCAGCTTGTTAGCAATCTTAGGATGATTTGCGAAGAACTCGACACCTTCAGCTACGGTCATTTCAAGTACATCATAGATATTCTTGCCTTTGTAGCGAACCTCGAGTGTCTCACGATTATAGCGTTGTCCCTTGCAGACCTCGCAGGGAACAAACACATCGGGCAGGAAATGCATCTCTATCTTCAGTATTCCGTCGCCCTCACAGGCTTCGCAGCGACCGCCTTTGATGTTGAAGGAGAATCTGCCCTGAGCGTAGCCTCTTGTTTTTGCATCATTGGTCTGGGCAAAAAGCTCACGGATATCATTAAATACTCCGGTGTAAGTTGCAGGGTTTGAGCGTGGAGTTCTTCCGATAGGGGATTGGTCGATCATTATCACCTTGTCGAGGTTGCTTACACCCTTCATCTCGTCGAATTTTCCGGGCCTTGTACGGGCTCTGTTCAGCTTTCCAACAAGATACTTATATACTATTTCATTTACGAGTGAGCTCTTTCCGCTGCCTGAAACACCCGTCACACAGGTGAACACTCCCAGCGGAATCTCCACATCGATATTTTTCAGATTGTTCTCTGCAGCGCCGATGACGCTCAGCCATTTGTTGGTAGGGATTCTTCTCGCTTCAGGTACTGGGATCTTTAGCTTACCGCTGAGATATTGTCCTGTAATTGATCTTTTGCATTTCATGAGGCCCGCAACATTGCCGCTGTATAGCACCTCACCGCCGTTAACACCTGCGGCAGGGCCGATGTCCACAATGTAGTCTGCTGCACGCATAGTATCTTCATCGTGCTCGACAACTATCAGCGTATTTCCGAGGTCACGAAGTTGGCAGAGGGTGGCAATAAGCTTGTCATTGTCACGTTGATGCAGACCTATGCTGGGCTCGTCTAGAATATACAGCACACCCATGAGAGAGCTGCCTATCTGCGTTGCTAGCCTTATGCGCTGGCTTTCGCCGCCTGAGAGAGTGCCTGCTGAGCGACCGAGTGAGAGATATTCAAGTCCCACGCTTGTGAGGAAGCCAAGACGCTCCCTGATTTCCTTCAAAATCTGGCCTGCGATCATGCTGTCACGCTTTGAAAGCTCCAGCGAGTTCACGAATTCCAGCGCATCCACAACGCTCATCTGGCAGAATTCATGAATATTTTTTCCGCCTACAGTAACGCTGAGTGCAGCCCGATTCAGCCTTTGTCCGTTGCAGTCGGGGCAATCTACCTCGCTCATTAGCTCTTCCAGACTGTCACGGGAATATTGGCTGTTGGTCTCGCTGTAGCGTCGTTCAAGATTGTTGACAACACCCTCGAAATCTGTATAGAACTGACCTCCGCCCTGAGATTTAGGACGTTTGATGAGTATCTTCTCGCCCTTAGTGCCGTAAAGCAGCTCATCGATAGCACTATCTGGAAGGTCGCTGACAGGTTGGTCAACAGAAAAACCGTGTTTCTCAGCTAGGCTGTCAAAGTACATGGCGGCGATACTGCCCTCGGTGTAATTCCAGCCGAAGGCCTTTATAGCGTTTTCTCTGATAGAAAGACGCTTGTTCGGAATTATTAGTTCTGGGTCTATGCGACGGCTGCAGCCAAGACCTGTACAGGTTGGGCAGGCACCATAGGGATTGTTGAATGAGAACATTCTAGGCACAAGCTCCTCAATGCTTACACCATGCTCAGGGCAGGCATAGCTCTGAGAGAAATGAAGCTCTTCACCGTCGGTGATGCTGATATAAACAAGTCCTCCAGTTAGTGAGCCTGCAGTTTCAATGCTGTCGGTCAGACGAGTTTTGATGCCTTCTTTTATAACAAGGCGGTCAACTACTATTTCAATGGAGTGCTTCTTGTTTTTCTCGATGCTGATACTTTCGGAGAGGTCGTACATTATTCCGTCGACTCTTACTCTGGAATAGCCCGATTTTCTTGCGCTTTCCAGCTCTTTTTTGTGCTCGCCTTTGCGCTGACGTACAATAGGGGCAAGTATCATAAACTTTGTGCGTTCTGGTAGCTCAAGCACTCTGTCAACTATCTCATCAACGGTCTGTTGTTTGATCTCTACGCCACATACGGGACAGTGCGGAATACCTATCCTCGCATACATAAGTCGGAGGTAGTCGTATATTTCGGTAACTGTGCCCACTGTAGAACGGGGATTTTTTGATGTAGTTTTCTGGTCGATGGAGATAGCAGGGGAAAGTCCCTCGATGCTGTCAACATCAGGCTTTTCCATTTGTCCGAGGAACATCCTTGCGTAGGAGGACAGGCTCTCCATATAGCGACGCTGACCGTCCGCAAAGATAGTGTCAAAGGCAAGGCTTGACTTTCCTGAGCCTGAAACACCCGTCATAACTATCAGCTTATCACGGGGAATTGTCACATCAATGTTTTTGAGATTGTGTTCCCGTGCGCCTTTTATAACAATTTTATCGTTTGCCACTTTCTTTTGTCCTTTCGTTTATTTTTCTAATACATAATAATCAGAATATTCTGTGCCGTCGTGACCTATCAGCTTTTCGGAGTAAGGCTTAAAACCGAATTTATCTAGTGCAGCTAACCTTTCAGTCGCCTGCGGGGAAGCTTTTGTGACCACCCTATCAAAATCATCAAGCATATCGGAGCAAAGGCACAAAAGTTCAAATATTCTATCTTTTTTCTCGTGGTCGCTCCGTAGGTCAAGACGCAGTATTCCGTGCTCAGGTTTTCCGCAAAGCTCTACTGTGCCTATTGCCTCGTCGATCATTTTGTTAATTATCGTCCAACGCACGAAGTATCTGTTATCGTATGAGAATTTCCAGAAGTCTATCGCTTCTTTCATTCGCTCCATCGTTGTGTAATGAAAATCATCCCCGTTGCAGTTGTCGCTGTTGAAAAGCGGTACAGCCTTTTCGTCTGAATAGACCTTCAGCAGGTCAGCGCAGTCATCCTCTCGGGTAAGCCGCAGAAGAAAGCTTTTGTTTTCAAATTCGGGGCAGTATTTGTATATGTCTGTCATAGCGTCTCCTTTTCAAAGTGTTCAAAAACTTCCCTGAAAAACCTTGCAAAGCCGTTCAGCATATCGACTGGATTTGGATCGTCACAATCGTAGCAATACTCGCCGTTTTGGATATACTTTGAGATACTGTCAAGGGGAAATCCCTCAATGCGTTTCGGATGAGGTACAGAGGTAAGCAAAAACGCATTTCCGCTGAGGTCGTCGGAGAAATCGGTATAGATATGCTCCTCGTCAATAACTAGGCAGATAGCATTGCGATATCTTGCGGTGATGTCGCCGTACTTTTCAGCAAGACCGCCGTAGTATTCTATCATTTCATCGTCGGTTAATGTTTTTCCGTTAATATTTCTTACGTGAACCTTAGGAGAAAACTCAGGCAGGCTGTCAAAATATAGCCCGCTGTCGCAGGAGAATACGGGAATGCCGAAAGCTTTATAGTATGCCCTTGCTTTCAGCTCAGCATTTTCAAGGGGAGTGTCGCCTGTTTCGGCAATGTCGGGAATATCCCCCTCGATATCCTTCAGGCATATCAGCTCTATATCAAGTCCCGAAAGCTGCTCACGCATATACAGCAGCTTTGCGGGATTTGTTGTGCCGTACAGAATCTTCATCTTATTCTCCTTGCAGGTCTTTTATCTTGTCACGTAGGAACGCAGCGTGCTCAAAGTCAAGCAGCTTTGCAGCCTTTTTCATTTCGGCGGTATACTGGGCTATCAGCTTTTCTCGCTCGGCTCTGGGAAGCCACTTTTTGTCCTTCTTGTTCTTTGAGCTACCGTCTGCCTTTTTGGTTATCTCAAGCACATCTCTTATTTCCTTGATGATGGTTTTGGGAACTATGCCGTGCTCCTTGTTGTATTTCATCTGTATTTCACGGCGACGGAGTGTTTCAGTGATTGCAAGCTCCATTGAGCGGGTGACGCTGTCTGCGTACATTATTACAACACCGTCTGCGTTTCGTGCGGCTCTGCCTATCGTCTGCACGAGGGAGGTCTCGCTTCTGAGGAAGCCTTCCTTATC
>JAZPZN010000026.1:0-62763 GCA_045544715.1 Oscillospiraceae bacterium
CAGCGGCAATATTCTTTTCGATATTGACGAAGAGAACAGAACGGTACATTTTGATAAATACATAACCACTAAGGAAACGATGCTTGCCGCAGTTCGTCTGCTGGATTCTGTGGATGCAGCGAAGAGCACCTTTATGAAAGATAGCACCGATCCATCCGTTCGTCACTATAACGAAAGTATTATCACTCCCGAGATCGTAGAATTTGCATCCGATCTGCCTGATGTTTCCGATGACAATATCCCTGATTGGAAGGGTGTGATCTGGACAGAGTCTGTAGAAGACAAAACTCTGCGTGCTGATACCGTTTCGGAGTTAGTTGCGATGTGGTCACAATGGGGCTTTAATTCGGTACGCTATAGTGTTCCCTATACCCTGCTTTTCTCGCTTGATGGCTCAAATGTAAACGAAGCGGAGCTTCACAGGCTGGATCAGATCATAGCTGCCGCTATGAAGAATAAGATACATATTGAGCTGGTATTTAACAGCCTGCCGGGTCAGAACCGTGATCTGTCTGATAGTTTGTTTGTCGAGAACGGAGATTTTGAGCTTTTCACTAATCCCGAAAAACAAGAGCAAGCAAGGCTTATATGGGAAATGCTTGCAGAGAGATATGCGGATATCCCTAATTCTGCACTCACATTCTATATACTTATGGAAGCTACTCTGCCCGGCGTAGATGTCAGCACGATGCATGAGAATATAGCTAATGTATATATGGATCTTATCGATGGTATAAGAAAATATGACGATGACAGATTTGTTGTATTTGAAGACGCTACGATAGGTGTCGGTGATACATCATATACCGACAATGTGGCGAGAGTAGTATATGACAACTATGATAATGTTCAGGTTTCATATAACTATGTTAATACTTTCATATATTATCACATGACTATCGAAGAGGGTGAACAGATAGACAACTGCCCTCGTTCAATGTTTGAGGCTGAATATCCTCAGAAATACTATACGCTAAGCCAGCATATCACCCCTGCTAACCCGATGGTTATGACAGGTGAGTTGCCTGCGGGAACGACCATTGATTTCGGAGTATGGCAGATATACACCGAGGAGGCTGACTTTATTATAACGGCTGATGGAAATACTATCTATTCCGAACATATCAGTCAGCCAGAAGGATTTTCTGAATATGAGGTGTCAGCTGCGCTTTCAGGCTGTCTGCCTTACCGCAGCAGCGAAAAGACGATAAGCGTTACACTGGAAGAAGACACAGATCAAATAGAGTTTATAATTGATGGTGGCGAATGGGATTGCATCAACTGGAGCGGAATGATCGTAACACTTCCCGAGGAGTATGCCGTAGAGCGTATATACCGTCCGTCTGTCTATGAATTCTACCTTGAGCACGGCAGAATGCCTGAGGGAGATGAATATGATGAGCTTCAACCTCATCCCAGAATGACCTCTGAAATAGCGATAGCTCCATATGGAGCTGACGGTTTCGAATCATCAAGTCGTATTATCATAAATCCCGATGTGACCTACGCTACAGATATAGTGCGTGACGAGGCAAGCATAAACGCTATTAACAACTGGATCAAAGTTGCTCAAAACAGAGATATCGGTGAGATCAGCATGAGATATGAATGTGCATCATTCAGTGGCAATTATTATTCATGTATTCGTTATTATGATGATCTTCTGAAGAGCAGTAATATGAACGGTCTTGGCTGGTACACTAACGATTTCAGCTTTAATAACTATGTTTATGTTCCCGATGGTCAGTCTTATGCCCTTGAAGGTTTCTGGCCCGATTCCAAAAACGTGAAATACGGTGACGGCTGGCTGAGAATAGATATGATGAAGGTGTATGTCAAATATCTTGATGTGACAAGGATAGATTGATCTGTATTTCCAAAGGCTCTGTCACATCAAATGGTTGATAACATAAAAAGTCTATAAGATAACCACAACGCTGATTAGATACAACTATTCTTCTTGTAAGAAAAAGTCAGTAGTCAGTGAGGTGGTTATGTATGGCGACATTAGCACAAGTGCTGGGAATAATATCAACGCTGACCCCCAGCGATAAGAAGCAACTTGTCGCTATCCTTGCAAGTGGCAGTATTGCGGGGATAGATTGCAGCCTTGAAGAATACCAGACGGAAAACCGCTTTGTCAACGGTAAAGTCTGCCCCTGTTGCGGAAGCGTTGCTGTTGTCAGAAACGGACACCGCAAAGACGGAACTCAACGCTATTGCTGCAAGGATTGCAGAAAGTCCTTTGTAATAGCGACAAATTCGGTCTTTTCGGGGACGAGAAAGCCGTTTGAGGTCTGGCAGCTGTTTATCCAGTGTATGCTTGACGGCGATTCTGTCAGAGAAGCCGCTGAAAAATGTGGGATTCACAGAAATACCGCATTTATATGGCGGCATAAGATTCTTGACGCTCTGCAAAATATGATGAATGCGGTTATTCTTGAAGGAATAGTGGAAGCAGATGAAAAGTTTATGCCCATTTCTTTCAAGGGAAACCACAAAAAGAGCAAAGTGTTTCTAATGCCACGAAAAGCACATAAAAGAGGGCATTCAACGCACAAGAGAGGTCTGTCCAAAGAAAAGGTATGCGTACCCTGTGCAGTTGATAGAAACGGCTGTTCCGTTGCAAAGATTGCTAATCTCGGCAGAGCTGCAACAAAGGATATTGCTAATGTTTTGGGCGGCAGAATCAAGACTAAATCCGTAATGTGTACGGATATGCTTAACTCCTACAAAGGCTTTGCAGAAGAAAATAACCTTGAACTGATACAACTGAAAGGCGGTAAAATCAAGCAAGGGATATACCACATACAGCACATAAACTACTATCACAGTGAACTGACTAAATTCCTTACAGCGTTTAAGGGCGTGTCAACAAAGTATCTGAACAACTACCTTGTATGGCATAACCTAGTAAACATAGCGAAACAGACAACGCAAGAGAAAGCCAAGATTTTGTTATCCTTTATAGCAAGTACTACTAACAGGGTGACAAATCGTGAGCTGTCAGACAGACCCGCCATTCCTGTTGCGGGTTAGAAAGTGAGGATTTTATGAAGAAGTTTGCTATTATTTCTATACTTATGGCGTGTATATTGTCGGTTGCTGGTTGTACATCAGGCGATAAGCCTGATACCACTACGTCAAGCGAAGCTACAACTACACAACAAACTACTGTTGTCACGACATTATCTACTCCAAAAGATAAGGTCGCAGCTGATATGTATGAGCCGCAAGAGGATGTTACTTCATCAGAAGAAATATCTTCTTCACCCGAAAGTGTCAAAGAAGATATACAAATACCTGAAAACACCAACTTCCGTAATACGGTTTGGGGCATGACCATTGATGAGGTAAAGCAAATTGAGTCATTGTCCTTGCTGCCATTAAACTTTGAGGATACTGACTATCTTAATTATTCAGGAGACACAATAGTTGGGTTACCTGCTGACGTGTTTTATTTGTTTGATGATAATGGTAAGTTGTGGCGTGGAGGTTATGATTTTACATACACACTGGACCATACCAATGAAAACTTATATATTGACGACTACAATAAGATTGTTAAGGGGTTAACCGAAGTATATGGTGCTCCAATATTCGATGCTCCGTATTGGTCAGACGATTTATTTGAGGACGACCCTGACGATTGGGGAAGAGCAATATCCTATGGACACGTATCGTTTAATGCACAATGGCTAACACCAGAAACAGAGATTTGGGTATATTTAAGCGGCGATAATTATAGTATTTCATTGCTGATATATTACGATTCGCTTACTTATGAACGAGTAAACGAATCATATACCGCTGGTTTATGATTTACAGGAGGGTTTTATATGAAGAAAATTCTTTCTGTATTTGTAATAGCGTTTATTTTCACTGGTTGTAGTATATCGAATACAAACGGTTCTCATACTGATACACCGCCAGCAGTTACCAGTCAGACGACTGCAACAAAATCCAGTGTACCCGAAGCCACTTACGGCGACCGTTCAGGTTTGTTACAGGACTTGAAAAACGGCTGGTGGAGAGAATATGATAACCGCAAAGCAGAAATACAATGTGCTTATGATAGCGAAGAAATATCTGAATTGGAATATCTCAATGCACTACTGTTATTAGAGGAAGAATATTACGGCTGGTGCAGCGATGAGTATAATGCTGTTTACAACCGTATTGAAGAATGTACAGAAGATTAAATCTGTTATATCTCAATGATTATTTAGGCAAGTAGTTACAAGGAGTTGCAGCTACTTGTCTAAAAAAATCAACCATTTGATGTGACAGAGCCAATCTAATCTCAAGGCGGCAGAAATGTCGCCTTGATTTATTGGCAAAATCATGATATACTTAGTATACTATTAAATTTCAGGAGATAACAAATGGCTATTTGTCCAAACTATAAAAAATGCGGCGGCTGCCAGCTGCAAAATATGACCTATGAAAGGCAGCTCAGCTTCAAGCAGGTAAAAGTCATCAAGCTACTTGGAAGATTTAGGCATGTAGATGAGATAATCGGCATGGATGACCCTCTGCACTACCGCAACAAGGTGCAGGCAGCATTCGGCATGAGGAACGGCAAGATCATCTCGGGAGTGTATCAATCCTCCACACACAACATCGTACCCGTCGACGATTGCATGATAGAGGATACTATCGCCGACAGTATTATTGTTACCATACGCAAGCTGCTGGCAAGCTTTAAGATAAAGCCCTTTAACGATGTCAATATGACAGGCTTTCTGCGCCATGTATTAGTGAAAAGGGGCTTTGTCAGCGGTCAGATAATGGTGGTGCTGGTAACGGCTTCGGGTGAGTTTCCATCTCAGCGTTCCTTTGTAAATGCACTGCTGGAAAGGCATCCCGATATCACTACTATAGTTCGCAACATCAATGACAAGCACACCAGCCTTGTCCTCGGAGAGCGCAGCGAGGTGCTACACGGTGACGGCTACATTGAGGAAGAACTGTGCGGACTTAAATTCCGTATAAGTCCAAAATCGTTCTATCAGATAAATCCTGTACAGACCGAGGTATTGTATAACAAGGCAAAGGAATTCGCTGCACTGACAGGCAACGAGCGTGTCATAGATGCATATTGTGGCACAGGTACTATCGGTCTGATAATGGCAAAGGACGCAGGCGAAGTTATCGGTGTCGAACTAAATAAGGATGCGGTAAAAGATGCAAGAAACAATGCCAAAGCCAACGGAGTTGAAAACATACGATTCTTTGGAGGCGATGCCGGAGAGTTCATGGTAGATATGGCTCAAGCAGGAGAGCGTGCAGATGTAGTAATAACCGATCCTCCCCGTGCAGGCTGCAGCCTTGATTTTCTCAAAAGTCTGGTTAAGCTCTCTCCGAAGAGAGTGGTATATGTATCCTGCAATCCAGAAACACTGGCAAGGGATCTCGGATATCTCACAAGGCACAAGTATATCGTCAAGAAAATACAACCCGTCGATATGTTTCCATATACAGAGCATGTTGAAACGGTAGTGTTGTTGTCCAAACTCTCCTCAAAGAAGCACTCAGATCATTGATAGAAACTGTAATTTTATATTGAATATGTAGAAAAGATATGATATAATCAATATAGTATATTTTATCACATCAAATGAAAGGATAATACTGCAATGAATCTTATTACAGCCAAAAAGATCACAAAAGAATATTCCCAGTACCGTTGGCAGACAAACTCTAACGAGATATTCACCGAGGAGATGACTATGTTCACGCTCTCGGGCAAGGGTGTTACATACGCATTCGCTGCACTGGAGAGCGGTCATCTTGCGCATGTATATTTCGGAAAGCGTACCGATGACGAAGATCTCTCCTATCTGCTGCGCCTCGACGAAAACCCCTACACCCCAAAAGTAAACGAGCGTGATATGGGCACATTTATGGACACAACTCCGTTTGAGTATCCATGCCACGGCATCGGCGACTATCGTGAGCCCGCCATCATGCTTATGGACAATAAAGGCATGAGCTCCCTTGACCTGCGCTATGTTTCCCACGAGATCATCAAAGGCAAGCCTGAGCTCCATCAGAAGTTAGAAGACTGCACTGTACAGCTTCCTGCAACATTTGCAAACGAAAACGAGGCTGAAACTGTTGCCGTTACCCTCTGCGATAAGCGCACAGGACTAAATGTAATACTATATTACACCGTTTTTGCTGACCTCGATATAATCACAAGAAGTGTAAAGCTCATCAACAAAGGCACTGAGGCATTCGATGTCCGCCGTGTGCTTTCGGGATGCGTCGATTTTGACAGCGACGAGTACGATTTCATCACATTAAACGGATCATGGGCAAGAGAGCGAGTTATGGAACGTTGCCGCCTACACCACGGAAAGCAGGGTGTTGACAGCGTAAAGGGCGAAAGTTCCCACCAGAACAATCCCTTTGTAGCTCTTGTTTCCCACAATGCAAATGAGGATATCGGCGAAGCTTACGGCTTCAACCTTGTATACAGCGGTAACTTCTTCGCACAGGCAGAGGTAACTCAGCATAAAAAGACCCGCCTTGTGATGGGTATCAACCACTTTGATTTCAGCTGGAAGCTACTGCCCGATGCTGAATTTACAGCTCCCGAGCTTGTAATGGCATACTCCGCAGAGGGTATCGGTAATATGAGCCGCAATTTCCACGACCTGTATCGCCAGCATCTCATCAGAGGTGAATATAAGGATAAACGTCGTCCCATCCTCATCAACAACTGGGAGGCTACATATTTCAACTTCAACACCGACAAGCTTATCGATATTGCAAAGCAGGCATCCTCTCTCGGCATTGAGATGCTTGTAATGGATGATGGATGGTTCGGTCACCGAGATTCCGACAACAGCTCCCTCGGCGACTGGTTCGTATATGAAAAGAAGATAAACGGCGGTCTTAAATACCTTGTTGACGAGGTAAACAAGCTCGGCATGAAGTTCGGTATATGGTTTGAGCCTGAGATGATATCCCCTGACAGTGAGCTTTATAAAGCACACCCCGATTGGGCAATACAGATAGCAGGTATGCCCATGACCCAAAGCCGTCAGCAGTATGTGCTTGACTACAGCCGCAAAGAGGTACGTGACCACATCTATGGCATGATGAAAAAGATTCTCGACAGCGCAAATATCGAGTACATCAAGTGGGATATGAACAGACAGCTTACCGAGGTGGGATCAAATGCTCTGCCTGCAGATCAGCAGAGAGAGCTATGGCACAGATATGTGCTCGGCGTGTATGATATTATGGATCGACTGACGCATGACTATCCCTATATCCTGCTTGAAAACTGCTCAGGCGGCGGCGCACGTTTCGACGCAGGTATGCTGTTCTACTCTCCACAGATCTGGACCTCCGATGACACTGATGCTATCGAGAGGCTAAAGATACAGCATGGCACATCCATCTGCTATCCTGCATCCGCTATGGGTGCCCATGTTTCCGATTGCCCCAACCATACCGTCGGTAGGACTACACCCTTCTCCACAAGAGGCAACGTTGCTATGGTAGGCACTTTCGGTTATGAGCTGGATGTCACCCGTATCCCCGAGCAAGACAGAAATGAGATCCCTGCACAGGTAGAGATGTTCAAAAAGTATAATCCCCTCATTCGCACCGGTGACCAGTACCGCATCGGAAATGTGTTTGAAGATAATATGTGGGATGCATGGATGTTTGTTTCAAAGGATAAGAGCGAGGCTGTATTTACTTTTGTGCAGGTGCTGGGTCGTCCCAACTACCGCAGCCGCCGCATAAAGCTCAAGGGTCTTGATCCTGCAAAGAAGTATCGCAACAGCGAAACAGGCGAAGTACACACAGGCGCAGCCCTGATGAATTGTGGCATAAACGTGGGTATCCATGGTGATTTCTCCTCTAAGGTCATCCACTTCACTGAGGAATAAGGATCATCCGCATATAAACCTATTATGACACTGGCGGCTACCAAAATGGAGCCGCCTATGCTGTATTTAAGAAATAAGAACTATATCATACAAAACGAATGTATCCTTACCAACTGCAGCCTTCAATAATAATGCCTGCTTAATCGTGAAGATATATCATTAGCACTATTCCATTATTTTGCCGCACAGCAAGGTACGGCAAAATTTTCAGCAATTTACAAAAAAATATTGCAAAATGCAAAAAGCTGTGCTATAATAAATGTAATCGTTATCTTTCGCATTGCAAAAGGCTTTTTGTAATATACAGATAACGCAATATACGATAACATCGTAATTTAAGGAGAAGTTTATGAGAAGATTTTCAGCAAAGAAAGCTCTTGCAGCAATGCTTTCCGCTGTTATGTGCGTCACGCTGATGACTGGATGTAACGGCGGCACATCGTCAACACCTGTACCCGATGGCGGAGAAAGTACCACGACATCAGGTGAAGAGCAGCTCCCAGAACCAGTTGATACAGGCTGGACCTACGGTCAGGTTGCCATGGGCGGCGGCGGATTTGTAACAGGCGTTTTCAGCACCTGCGAGGAAGGCGTATTCTATGCCCGTACCGATGTTGGCGGCGCATACCGTTGGGATAATGAAAAACAGCAGTGGAAGTCCCTCAACTACTGGGTATCCGAAGAGGATGTGGGACTTATGGGCATCAGCGCTATCGCAGTTGACCCCAACAATGCAGCAAAGATCTACATACTGGCAGGCACCGAGTATTTCAGCGGCGGAAAGACCTGCGTACTGATCTCTGAAGACTATGGCGAAACATTTAATATAGTAGATGTAACTGACCTCATCAAGGTGCACGGAAACTGCATGGGCAGAGGAAATGGCGAGCGCATCGCTATCGACCCCAACAACACCGATATCATATTCGCAGGCGGCAATACAGGCGGAATGATAAAAAGCGTTGACGGTGGCATTACATGGGATCCTGTTTCCAGCTTCCCTATGACATCTACAAATAACGGCAACGGTATCAATATCATCGTGTTTGACCCTGCCACCGCTAAGGATGGCGCAACTCAGCGCATCTATGCTACCACCTCACGTAAGACAAAGTGCTTCTACGTATCTGAGGATGCAGGTGCTACCTGGAACCTCGTTGAGAACGCTTATGAGGGAATGCCCCAGCGCATAAAGCTCGACAGCAAGGGCAATGTTTATGTTGTCTACGGTGACAACGAAGGTCCCTGGAACCAGCATACAGGCGCAGTCTACAAGTACGACATGGCAGCAGGCACATCTGAGAATATCGCTCCTGGCACTACCCCCTATGGCGATATCGTTATCGATCCCACCGATGAAAACCGCATGGTACTCGTAACTACACAGACATGGCTGCAGCAGCCTAACGGCTCATTCGGCGATAATTTCTACACCACTACTGACGGCGGTAAGACATGGACTGAGCTTCTCGGCACTATGACAATGGATACAAACGGCACCCCTTGGGTATACAACTGCGCTATCCACTGGTGCTGCTCTCTCGCTATGAACCCCTTTGACACCGACCAGATCATGGTGACAAGCGGCAACGGTATCTTTGCCTGCGATAACATCTTTGATGCCGCACCTGCATTCTACTTCAACGCACAGGGCATTGAAGAAACTGTTCCCATGGATATCATCACCATGCCCGATTATCCCCTTGTATCAGCAGTGCTTGACTATGACGGCTTTAAGCATGAAGATATCACAGTTCCTGCTGAGCGTCACAAGGATGGCATCGGCTCTACAACAAGCATCACTATCGCTTCGCAGAACAGAAGCTACTGGGCTAAGGTAGGTGGCAGCGACAGTGCTATGGCACTGACCTACTCCACCGATGAGGGTGCTACATGGAACACCATCACAAACTCTCCCGAAAAGGGCAAGATATACTACAATGGCACCATCGCATTCAATGCCGACGGCAGCCGCCTCATCTGGAGCCCTACAAACAGCCACTTTGCATTCTATACCGAGGACTTCGGCGCAACATGGACTAAGGTTGAGGGTCTGATGGGTCAGAATATGTACATCATCGGCGACAGCATCAATCCCAACTACGTTTACGCTTACGGCAATGACAAGCTGTATGTGAGCGCTGACGGCGGCAAGACCTTTGAAAAGAAAGCAACCGACCTGTTCCTCATGAAACGCAGACTTGTTGTATCCCCCACCGAGGAGGGTGTATTCTATGTGCCTGCAGGCGGCGGTCTTTATAAAATGAGCAGCTACGGCGACACCTATGAAAAGATAAACGGTGTAAAGATCTGCAACAGCATGGGTCTTGGTAAGGCTAAAAACGAAGGTGACCCCTATGTTCTCTACATCTATGGAACTGTCGAGGGCAACGATACCATCGGCATCTATATGTCAGAGGACAACGGCGCAACATGGGAACGCTGCAACGACGATGCGCACCGCTTCGGCGGTATGGGCAACGGCGACTGGATAAGCGGCGACCTCAATGTATACGGCAGAGTATATATGAGTACCGTTGGTCTTGGTATCTGCTACTGCGACAAAACTGAGAAATAATCAAAATATAACAAATATCCACCGAGAGATCGGTGGATATTTTGTTTGCAATAATTCATCCCCTCAACGCATCGACAGGCTTCATCGAAGCTGCTTTATATGCAGGATATGCTCCGAACACTGCGCCAATCACGATCGCCGCTGCAGCAGATGCCACCAATGCGCCAATATTCACCGACAACGGCACACCTATCAAGCCACATCCTGCTGTAGCCAGCAGCAGCCCTCCGCTCATTCCTGCAAGGCTTCCGAGAAGCGCAAGGGTAATGCTTTCCAATAAAAATTCAGCGCAGATATCCCGACTGCGTGCACCGATGGATTTCTTTATCCCGATCTCACGTGTTCGTTCCCCGACGCTCATCATCATGGTGGTCATCACCGATATTCCCGATACTACAAGCGATATACCTGCCACCAATGATAGCGATGTCGTCACTATACCAAGGATATCGTTTAACTGATCCTTCTGCGCTAACAGATTGTTTATCGTGTAGCTGTCTGTTGTATCTGACGAATCATTTAACGCAGTGCTGACTGCCTCCACAATACCAGTGTCGCTGTCAGCCTCATCCAGCTTTACGGCGATCTTGTCATAGGTAGAACGACCACATAGCTGCTGCATAGTAGTGATAGGAATATACATAAACCCCGGCATGATATTTGACAGCATCCCCTGCAAGCTGCTAAGCCCTGTTTTGGCTATCCCCACTATCTCAAATTCGTGATATTTTCCCCCGAGAAAAATATACAGCGTTTTTCCAACGATGTTACTTCTACCATACGTTTCTAACGCAAAGCTCTCATCTATAACACATACCCTGCTACGTACAGCAGTATCACTGTTGTTGATTAGTCGTCCGTGTGCCGCCTCAAGACTGATGAGGTTATCCGCTGACTTGTCAACTCCCCAAACATAACAATCTAGCCGTCTGCCTATCATATGCGCTTCGGTTATTGATGCCATCAACGGCATTACGTCGCTTACCCCTTTTACCTTTCGCACCGTCTGCAGGTCATCATCGGTGAGAACCACCGACACTGCGCTGTCAGCAGGCTGTACAAGCAATGTATCCACTCCCATTGTGACAAGTGTACTGCTGACCTGCTGTGTTCCGACACTACCCACTACCGAGATCAACACCACCGAAAATACTCCAACCGCTATCCCTGCCATTGTTAACAATGATCGTGTGCGACTCCTGAAAATGTTGACTAAAGTTCCTGTAATGCCCATTATTCCTCCAAGCGCACAAAGCTGCTGCCGTTGATGCTTTCAGGCGACATAAACACCCTATCGCTTTCGCTGATACCACTGAGTATCTCCGTACCATCCGAGAACTCTGCCCCTGTTGCTATCCTGCGACGATTTGCCATGCCATTGTCATAGACATACACATATTCTCCGCTGTCATCCTGCCCGATAGCACCGTATGGAAGCACACATATCTGCCTACCCTCGGTTATCATAAACTGCGCATCAACTGACAGCCCCGATTTAAGACGCTCATCAGGCTCATCGGGCATAACTGTAACATCAACTACTGTTTCCAACACTGAGCCGCTATACTGATTTCTCGCTGCCCCTGCTATCTGTGTCACCGTGCCCGAAAACACCTCATCAGGATACGCTGCACAGCTGAAATACACACTCTGACCCTCATAAATATCAGCCAGATACATCTCATTTACTGCGGCTGTCACTACCAGCTTATCACTGGAAGTAAGTGTTGCAATGCTATCGCCCGTCTGAATAGTAGCCCCGTTTCCTGCAGTGGCTACTATAGTTCCATCTCTGTCGGCAGTAACAGCTTCCGGTATAAGCGATATAGCAGTGGAGAGATTAGCTGCTGCCACCTCAAGCTGCGATAGCCTCCCCAAGCCTTCAATAAGCGTTGCTGTTCCCTCTCTGTCAACCAGTGCAACGATATCTCCTGCTGCGACCTCATCACCCTCGGTAACGCAGTAACTGTCTATCACAAGCGGCAACGCAGAGGTCAGCTCTGTCTGACCGATATAGCTTATCCTGCCACTGCCAAGAGCATATTCGCTGTATTCCTTTACTTCTGCCGAAACAGTAACCGCTGTTGGCACTGACTCCTCATAAAGCCTCGGTGCAATAACAGCTGCACCACATAATACAGCACACACACACAGCACCGCTATTATACTTTTCATGTATCCACATTCCTTTCGTCATTTGTTTCTACTTTATTGTGACGAATATCTGTAGAAATATCCACTGCTATATAAAAAAATAAACGGCTATTTTTACCGAAAGACCGCAGGGCATCACCCTGCGGTCTTTGTATCAATCAAGCACTCTCGAAAGGTCAGGAAATATCTCTACGCTCCTGCGAAGAATACCCTTTATATGCGCAATTGCTGTGCCATAGTTCGTAAATGGAACACCTGCATCTACAGCGCACTTCATGCGATAACGTACCTCTCGCTCCGTCAGCATACAGCCACCACAATGGATGACTAATGCATAGGGCGACAGATCCTCAGGAAACTCAGTGCCATTGGTGTTCCTGATATTCAGCTCTTTACCCGTATATTCTTTGAGCCAACGGGGTATCTTCACGCTACCGATATCATCGCACTGCTTGTGATGTGTGCAGCCCTCGCAGATAAGCACACTGTCACCATCTTTAAGGGCATCGATCGCTGCCGCACCACGCACCGCCTCTTCAAGAAACCCCTTGTAGCGTGCCATCAATATAGAAAACGAGGTTAGCGGTATATCCTTCGGCGTATCCTTTGCAACAACACCGAATGCCTGACTGTCCGTTATTACCATAGCAGGCTTTTTCCCGAGGTTTTCAAGAGTAGCACTAAGCTCGGTCTCCTTGCAAACTATCGCCGTTGCACCTGCCTCCAACACATCACGGATAGTCTGCTGCTGCGGTAATATCAGCCGTCCCTTTGGCGCAGCTGAGTCTATCGGAGTTACGAGCACGACAAAGTCACCAACATTCAACAGGTCTCCAACTATCTTAAACCGCAGATCCTCGGTTTTGGCAAGAGCACCAATTTGCTCCTTCAAGGCATGTATACCCTCACCTGTTTTTGCACTTACACGGATGCTGTTTTCAGTGAGGCTCTCAGCAGCTCCAAGATCTGCTTTATTATTTGCTATGATATATGGAATATCCTTTTTCGCAAACAGATCGATAAGTTCCCTGTCGCAGTCTGCAAGCCCATAGGTTCCATCCACTACCAACACTGCTACATCAGTCTTATTGAGTATCTGTCGTGTTTTCTTCACACGCAGCTCACCAAGCTCGCCTTCATCATCAAACCCTGCTGTATCGATTATCACAACAGGCCCGATCGGCAACAATTCCATCGCCTTGCTGACTGGGTCAGTGGTGGTACCTAAAACATCGGACACAACACTCAGCTCCTGCCCTGTAACAGCGTTTACTACGCTTGATTTACCTGCATTGCGCCTTCCGAAAAATCCAATGTGTAATCTATTACCCGAAGGGGTATCGTTTAGTCCCATTATTCGATTCCTTTCGTTTTTATATTATTATATTACTTTTTTCTTGCTGTGTCAATGCCAAACAATGTAATACAATTTGTATAATTTTATATCATTATTACTGATTTTGTCGTTTTGTGTACTATTTGATAAATGCTAATCATATGCACAAAACTAGAGCATTATAGACCTAATATAAAATACATATTGTATAATTTCTACAATATATTACATATCTCATCTATCATTGTATTACATAGCGTAATATTTTCAATTTATATTACACATTTCGACATACTATGAAAAAATAAAACACCCGACAGCTTTAAGCCGTCGGGTGCGATCTGCAAAAACAGGAATTACTCAGCGTCGTCCTCTGCGGGAGCTGCATCTTCCATCAGAGCCTTCATAGAAAGGCTTACTCTGTTCTTCTCAACGTTGATGTCAATGATCTTAGCTTCGATCTCCTGACCAACAGCGAGAACACTAGCGATGCTATTAACTCTCTCTGTAGAGATCTGAGAGATGTGAATAAGACCGTCAACACCAGGAATGATCTGTGCAAATGCACCGAACTCGGTGATGCTAACAACAGTAGCCTTAACTACATCCTCAACAGCGTAGTCCTCAACGAACTTTGTCCAGGGATTCTCGTTAGGATCCTTAGCAGAGAGAGAAACTCTTCTCTTCTCGGGATCAAAGGACTTAACGATAACAGTGATCTTATCGCCTTCCTTAACGATATCCTTGGGATGACCAACTCTGTTCCATGTAAGCTCAGTAGTGCGAACAAGGCCGTCTACAGCGCCGATATCAACAAATACGCCGTAATCCTCGATAGAGCGAACCTCGCCCTCGAACTTGTCGCCAACCTGGATAGTCTCCCAGAACTTTGCTCTCTCAGCATCACGAACCTCACGGTTAGCATTTCTGATGGAGCCAACTACACGGTTGCGACGCTCCTCAACCTCGATAACCTTGAACTGTACAGTCTTCTTAACGAGATCCTCGAGCTTGCCGCTGCGGGGAACACCAGTGTGAGAAGCAGGGATGAATACACGTGTGCCATTAGCAACAACGATAACACCGCCCTTAACAGCTGCAGTAACAACACCCTCAATGGACTCGTTTGCATCCTTAGCTGCTACGATCTTCTCCATGCCGATAGCGGAGTCAACCTTCTTCTTGGAAAGCCAGATGTAGCCGTTGGAGTCGTCTACCTTTGTTACGATAGCGTCAACAACATCACCAACGCTAACAACCTCCTCAGGGTTTGCATTGGGATCGCTGGACAGCTCATCCAGGGGGATATAGCCGGTCTGCTTTGTACCGAGATCAACAACTACTTCGTTCTTGTTGATGCTTACAACTGTAGCCTGAACTCTGTTGCCTGTATATACTCTTCTAAAAGACTGTTCGAGCAGAGCAGCGAAATCCTCCTCGTTTTCGATTGTGTTTTTGATTTCTTCGTTCATTTTGTTATGAACCTCCTTTATAGTATAGGCGGGAGTTGAAGCTCCAGCCGTTATTCCGATAATACTATCGGAGGGCAGACCTGAGAGGATCTGCTTTGAAAGCTCTGCAGCACTTTCAACGAACACGGTCGTGCAGTGCCTTTTGCATATTTCAGCAAGCTTTCCGGTGTTTGAGCTGCTTCTGCCTCCAACTACGATCATCAGTGCAGCTCGTTTTGCAAGCTCCTCAGCATTTTTCTGCCTTTCGGAGGTCGCATTGCAGATGGTGTCATATATTTTCACGCAGCTATGATCTACTGCCAACTTCCCCGAGTATTCGAGGAATCTGCTGCGGTCGAAGGTTGTCTGAATGACGAGAGCCACATTCTCGTCAGGTGAGATCGTGCCACTCGCAAAAAGTTCATCGATCTCGCTGTAGTCAGCACACACAAACGCTTTACAGTGTGCATGACCCTTAATGCCGATCACCTCGGGGTGATCCTTGTTTCCAAGGATGATCACTGAGCTGTTCTCCGGCTGCTCTGCAACAATTTTGTGTATCTTTTTCACAAAGGGGCAAGTGGCATCAATACAGTCAGAGCATACTGCACGTGCCTTGTTTTCTGTCGCTTCAGCGACACCGTGTGAGCGGATAATCAGCGGCTTTCCCGCTGCCTGCTCTATACTGTCCGCAATACTGACCCCCTCTTTGCTGAGGGCATCCGTAACGGTGGTATTATGAATAAGCGGGCCCAACGTATAAACGCTGCCATACTGCCTTGCCGCATCCTGCGTTATCTTCAACGCACGTTCAACGCCAAAGCAAAATCCCGATTTTTCAGCAACTTCAATCAACATCTGGAGCCTTCTCCTGAAGTGCAGCTATCTCACCCATAATGGTGGAGCTGATAGTTTTCAGCATCTTCCTGTCGTTGACATCCACATCAAACTTTTCAGCGGGTATCTTCTCACCGATAGAAATCTGTATATTACGGCGAAACTTCTTCCTGCCATATTTGATGAACACCGGAACAACAGGTACTTTAGCCTGTGCAGCAATCAGCGTAACACCGCTCTTTGCCCTGCCAAGCGTGCCATCCTTTGAACGTGTGCCCTCAGGGAAGATAACGAATATCCTTCCGTTTTCAAGACACTCCAACGCTTTATCAATAGCAGATGTGTCATTCGCTCCCCTCTTTACAGGAAAGGCACCCAGCTGTTTAATGAGCCATGTGAACAGCGGATTAATATGGAAAAGCTCATCCTTCGCCATGAAGTTGTACTTTCCCTTGAATGTTATGCCTACCACCGGTGGGTCATAATTGCTGACATGATTTGAAGCGATTATGTAGCCACCCTTTTCAGCGGGGATATTCTCCTTGCCGATTAT
Source organism: Oscillospiraceae bacterium (assembly GCA_045544715.1). Classification (GTDB taxonomy): domain Bacteria; phylum Bacillota; class Clostridia; order Oscillospirales; family Ruminococcaceae; genus CAG-115. The sequence goes on from JAZPZN010000026.1 coordinate 16,820, forward strand.
CGTGATCTTAAACACGATATAAAACCATATGCGGCACAAATTGCGAAGGAATGAGTAAAACATTACACTCTCTCCTTTATTATGTCGCACAGCAGGTCGCAGGATTGCTCAAAATCAAGCGCGGATGTATCAGCGAGCACCGCATCTTCCGCCTGCTTAAGCGGAGCTGCAGCACGGTGGCTATCATTATAGTCACGCTTGTTAAGATCATCCAGTACCGCCTCAAAGGTGGTTTCAACTCCCTTTGCGCAAAGCTCGTCATAACGGCGCTTAGCACGGATCTCTGCCTTTGCAGTGAGAAATATCTTCACTGTGGCATCAGGCAGCACAACAGTGCCGATATCCCTGCCGTCCATAATAACGTTATTGGCTTTTGCGATATCCCTCTGCAGATCAAGAAGCGCCGCACGTACCTCAGGAACAGCGGATACGGCAGATGCCGCCATAGATATCTCGGGCATACGAATAGCCTCTGATACATCTTCGCCATTCAGATATACGTACTGAACACCGTCTATCAGACGGATCTCGGGACTTGCGCCGCCAAAATCAGCTGCAATATCAGCAGGATTGCCAAGATCTACACCGTTTCTGTGGCAGTACAGACCGATAGCCCTGTAAAGCGCACCGGTATCTACATAAATATAACCAAGCCTTTTTGCAACAGTACGAGCAATACTGCTTTTACCTGCACCTACAGGCCCGTCAATAGCCACTGAAACCAATGAATCTGTCATGACATTCTCCTAAGAAATGCTCTAAAAATGCGTTGGGAATTTGAAAAAAACTGCCAAAGGGTATACTTACCCCTATACCCCAACATATAAATTATAACACATATAATTCAAAAATGCAAGGTCTTTTTTTGCATTTTCACGATTATTTTTAAAATTTTTTGTACGGTATGCCGACAAAATACATGAGCATATCTTCTATTGGACAAAAAAATGCGACAGTTGAAACAAGCTGTCGCATTGCTTAATTAGATAATTCTCGTAATCACTGCTATCTGTGTTGCACTTATGCCCGATATGCCACCGCCAGACCGCAGGAGTATGCTGTTGCAAAGGCAATCTGAAGATTGAAGCCTCCTGTGTACGCATCGCAATCAATGACCTCTCCTGCGAAATACAGGCCACTGCAGAGCTTTGACTCCATAGTTTTCGGACTTATCTCACTCACCTTTACACCGCCACGTGTAATTATCGCCTCCTCAATAGGACGAAAACGTGCAATGTGCAGCTCCAAACCTTTTAACAACTCCACTATCCTGCGCCGCTCCTGCTTTGATATCTCATCTACCCGCTTATTTTCATCTATCTCGGAAAGTTCAACAAACACCGATACCAACTGCGCAGGCATAAGACCTCTTATTCCCTCACTGAAAGGCTTTCCTTTGCGCTCCCCGAAATCTCTCAGTATACGTGCATCAAGCTGCTTCTCGGTAAGTGCAGGTTTCAAATCTATACTGATGCTGTAACGTGAGGGCTGCATTTTTTCAATATGCGCTGAGGCACTCAGCACCGTCGGGCCACCTATACCATAATCGCAGAACAGCAGCTCGCCGAAATCCTCATATATCGCCTTGCCATTATCCTTTAATTTCATTGAGATGTTGCGCATATTAAGCCCCGAGAGTTTTGACACCCAACGCTCCTCCGTGACCATTGCAGAAAGCGATGGCTCAGGCGGGATTATCGTATGCCCTGCCTGCTGCGCCAGCTTATAGCCGAAGCCATCAGAGCCCGTCAAGGGATAGGATTTTCCGCCTGTTGCAATAACGACGCATCCTCCCCTTAACTCACCTTTTTTCATTCGCACACCGACGCACTCACCGTTTTCAATGATGAGCGATGTACAGCTATCACGAATGACATCTACATTCAGCCGCTTCAGTTCTGCGGTTAGGGCATTCACCACATCTGTCGCCTTATCAGATATGGGAAACACTCTGTTTCCCCTCTCCGTCTTGAGCGGAACTCCGATACCCTCGAAAAAAACCATAACATCCGCTGCCGAACACTGCGTCAGTGCACTGTACATAAAACGTGAATTTCGTGGGATGTTCTTTAAGATAGTTTCATTATCCGCATTATTAGTAACATTGCAGCGTCCCTTACCTGTAATGGCAAGCTTTCTGCCAAGACGATCATTCTTCTCAATAATGGCTATCTTCGCCCCAAGTCGTGCAGCAGTAATGGCGCAGTACATTCCTGCTGCGCCACCGCCAATAATTATCGCATCATACATCTTTTTTATAGACCTCATTATGCTCCCAAAGGCGCTCAAGCTTGCTGAAGCTCTGCTCAACACTTCCACGATTACGGTCTGATATCGCCACGATAAGCGCATTGATAAGACTCATCGGAGCAACTAGACTGTCAACGAAGCTGACCATATCCGAGAATGCGCAGAGTGTTATATCAGCATACTGCGCCAGCGGAGAATTTTCACTGTCGGTTATTGCAACGATTGTAGCACCGCTTTCTTTGGCAAACTTGCAGGCTTCTATCGTGCTCCTTGCGTAACGGGGAAACGACATAGCAATAAGCACGTCGCCCTCACCGATATGCACCATCTGCTGATACAGCTCACTTGTGCCAACTGCACCGATATGACATACATTTTCAAGGATAAGACGGAGATAGTAGTGCATAAAATTTGCCAGCACTCCCGAACTCATAGCCCCCTGTAGATACAGGTTTTTTGCAGCGCAGATAGCATCTACCGCCGCATTGAAATCATCCTCACTTACGCACTCCATAGTGCGACGTATCTTATCGATATCCTGACCCAGCACTCCCTCAACAGTGCTGAGGTCACCTATGCGATTTCGTGTAACATCCATACGCTGAATGGATGTAAGCCTGTTCTTTATATGGCTCTGCAACGAACGCTGCAACTGAGGATAGCCCTCATAACCAAGCTCGATAGCAAAACGGACAACGGTGGATTCACTGACATTTACAGCGTTGCCAAGCTTTAATGCCGTCATATATGCAGCTTTTTCATAGTGCTGTAGAATATAGTTTGCAATCAGCTTCTGACTTTTTGAGAACGAAGGCATCAGCTCCTCGATACGCACCAGAAGATCGTCTTTCATTTTATATACCTCGATTCTTTCAAATCAATTTATTTTACTAAAGTACGATACATATATAATATACACCAAATGCAGGATTTTTGCAAGTGGTTTTTGCAAATCTTTCTTCCATTTCTTGCAGATCTTATAGAGCAAACAGCCCGAAATATATTTCGGGCTGCTTATTACTATCAACTCAAACATTGGGCGACGTGCTCTTCATAACCTGTTCTGTCGATCTCCAGCTCAAGTATCCTCCAGCTTTCTCCGCATACCTCGCAGATCTCCTCCGCATCCATTTCTACATCTCTGAAACCTGCCGCTTTATAGCAATGGTAAGCTGCCTTATTATTATCAAATACTCCCAGAGTCACTTTTTCCACCCTTAGTATTTCAAAAGCATATTTAAGGGCAAGCTGAAGCATCTCTTTTCCGTATCCCTTTCCTCTTTTAGAATCATCTATAATAACAAACCCAAAACGCAGGGTCATCCTCTGCTCATCCGTAAATCTCATTATCAGATGTCCGACAGTGCCGCTGTCATCAAATGCCGTCATAGGGTAAAAATTATCTGCATCCGGACAATCGCCGTTGTAAGCAAAATACTTCTGATTCATGTCATCCTCTGTTATAGGAAAGTGGTCATATCTGTCAGAAGTCCAACGTCTGAAGCTTACCTCATCTTTGCACCATGCGATTATCGTCTTTGCATCGATCGCCTTGTAAGGCCTTAGTCTGAACATATTTCCTCCAAAATCAGCAACTATATGATATTGCCGCCTCTGAACGATTTCAAAGGCGGCATTAGGGTCTGTCAATGCTCCATAAACAGAGCGTAGAGTATCATACCGCAAGGGAGAAGCATTATCAGATCTCCGAACGTAAATGTTCCCTGGATCAACGCAAACACCATAGACAGCAAACATACTCCTGTCATTATTACGCAGGCGATGAGAGTCTTCTTATCATCCTTCTTTGAAAGCCCGTAATATCCTGCTGCACCAAATCCTGCAGCAGTGAGAAGTATACCGAATATATTACCTATCATACCCATAAAGCTACCTGTCTGTACGGTGCGAAAAAAAGCGAGTCCTACAAGAAAACCTCTTGCATTCTTAGCAAAAAGCGCAAACACAATACTTGCAACTGCTACAAGCAAGCACATAACAGAGCCTATCGTCCTGATATTTTTTGTCATAACTACCTCCAGATAATTCATGTTAAATAACAGTTTAACACATTTGTCGATATTTGTCAACTGTAATAGCAAGCAACTTCAACACACATCAAAACTATGTTTAAAATAGCTATCCTTTTGACGGATGTCATTTTGTCTATGTTAAAAAGCTCAGCTTGACAAAAATCGAGCTTAAAAACAGTGTCTATGTTGGACAAAAACGTACGACAGCGATCAAAAATGATGCCACCAAAAATAAAAACTCGGTCACTGCGTGATCGAGTTTTTATTTTTGGTTGGGATGGCGGGATTTGAACCCACGAGATGACGGAGTCAAAGTCCGTTGCCTTACCGCTTGGCTACATCCCAAAATATTCAAAAAGGCACAGGATCGACCTATGCCTTTTGTATGTGGGGTGGGTAGTGGGAATCGAACCCACGATCTTCGGGACCACAATCCGACGCTTTAACCAACTAAGCCATACCCACCATATTATTGGCACGCCATAAAGGATTCGAACCTTTGACCTACCGCTTAGAAGGCGGTTGCTCTATCCAGCTGAGCTAATGGCGCATAAGTAATATATGGAGCGGGTGATGGGAATCGAACCCACGCGACCAGCTTGGAAGGCTGGAATTCTACCATTGAACTACACCCGCATATCAATGCTTAATTATTATATCATTTTTGCTCAGCTTTGTCAAGCCTTTTTTGAAAATATTTCTTGGCACAATTGCACATAAATACTTCGCCAAATCTTTACGAGCTGACAAAAATGAGCAAAAGCCCCACAAATAGAGCCAAAAACTCTTGTTGTGGGGCGATCTTATCCGTATTACAACTGCCTTATTCCCTGTGCAGCAGCCTTTACCTCCATTATTCCCGTTTCAGGATAGAAGAATACAGTGCGACCATAGTTCAGCCCGACATCCTCTGCAATTATCGGAATACTCTCACGTTTCAGAGCCTCTCTTACGGCTGCAATATTACGCTCGCCAATATTGAACTTGTCATTGTTAGTCGCAAACATCACAGCACCACCTGCGATCTTTGCCTTTAATCGGGAGGGATTAGCTCCCAGGGATACCATCTGCTTTATCATCATCGGGATAGCGGTATCCGCAAAGCGCATAGGCATATCCTTGCCATGGGAGGACTGCGTACTGTCAGGCAGCATGATATGCGACATACCGCCAACGTTAGTTGCCGAATCCAACAGGCATATTCCCACACATGACCCGAGTGCATAAGTCACTAGCACATCGGGAGCTTTGCATACTTTGAAATCAGAAATACCAATCGTCAACATAGCCATCACATCACTCCAAGTCTGGTCATCAGCACATCAAGCGATTCCATCTCGGGAATGAGAATGATATTTGACTTGATATCAACTCCATCGATAACAAAGCCGTCGTCAATAAACAACACCTTGTCACCAACAGCAGAAAACTCAATGATCGGTACGCTCATAATTGCACCCAGCATATCCACTGTCATAGAAGGCACACTCATATCGATGGTAAGACCGGTCATCTGCGACAATGCGATCAGATAAGATCCTGCCATTATATTGCCCATCTCGCTTATGATGGAAAGCTCGGTGGGATCAAGATTTATCACCTTTACATCATCCTTCTGGATAAATGTGGTTATCGCAACCTTTGCAAAGCTGTCCTCCAGAAGGAACATTATCATGCCCTTTACATCACCCTCAAGGCGCACAAGTATACCGGTGATGACCTTTTCTGGTCCTCCCATGGCATCTATTACCGACTGATAATCCATTACCTTTACATCAGGCACACGCATTACTACAGTCTTGCCAAGCATATCACTGAGCGATGATGCCGCACAGCCCGATCCGATATTTCCTATCTCCTTCAGACAATCAATAGCAACAGGAGACAATTCTTCATAGTTATTGAGCATGATATCACCTCACCAAATCAGTTGAATTCAGCCCCGCTGGACACAGGGCTGTAATAATTATCTGAGATTATTTGCTATCCTTGTAAACTCGTCAGAGGTAGTCACCACTCTGGAGCTTATCTGATAAGCACGCTGTGTTTCTATCAGCTTTACCATCTGCTCGGAAAGCTCTACATTTGACACTATCAGCACGCCCTGAAGCTTTTCCATATTCTCATTGGCAGTAGCCTCACCGCTGCGGGGAGTCTGGCTGTAGCGGTTAGAGCCGATACCCTCGATACCGTAAGGATTTTCAAACCCAAACACGCCTATCATGCCTGCAAGGGTCTGATAATCGGCAACTGTACCCTCCTCATTGAAGGGGACAACGATGCGCTCGTTGTTGTAATCCATCACATACTCGCCCTCGCCCGAAACGAGATACCACTCGCCTGTTTCAGCCTGCGACATAGAGAATGCGCCATCACGTGTGTAATGCAGATCGCCGAAGCGATCCTCAACAGCGAAGAAGCCCTCACCTGCGATTGCGAAATCAAGCGGTCTTTCAGTGTAATAAAAGTGACTCTCGCCAAACATTACATCCGTCTTCTGGATGTAAGTGCCGTGACCTGTATCCCAGTCAGGTTCGGTTGAACGCTGCTCGGAATAAAGACAGTCTGCAAAGGAAGGGCGCACTGTCTGGTAACCGTTTGTATTGATATTTGCAATATTGTTGCCATAAATATTCAACGCCTGCGACTGGGCGATCATGGCGGTCTTACCTGTATGGAATGCTATATTCATGCGCTACCTCCTTAATTAAGCTTTGCCATTGAGGTGGATTTCTGATTCATGCTGTCCATCAGCTTCAGTATAGCACTGGATGCCTCATAAAGCCTGTTTGCATTCATCATCATCGTCATCTCATAGTTAAGATCTATGTTAGAGCGCTCAAATGCACCTTGAATGATATCGTACTTCATACCTTCGGGAACTGCTGTTGCCTCGACGCTGGAAAACATATTCGCACCGAACTTTTCTACATTCGCCTCAGGGTCGATATAGCTGAGCAAAAGCTTGTCCACCACCTGACCATCCTGCATGATGGTACCGTCTGTTGATATCACAAAATCCTTATTTCCGAGGTATATCTCGCCGTTTTCGCCGAGAATCCTGCCCGAATTAGACAAGCAGAGATAACCCTCGCCGTCAAGCTCCCACTGACCGTTACGTGTCAACAGATTCTGACCCGTATAAGCAGCGATGTTGAAATAAACATCACCCTGCGCTGCCACATCAAAGGGCGAGTCAGTAAACTCAAATGTTCCCTGCTCAAGATTTGTATATGATGTGTCAACATAAGTATGAGCAAATGTACCCGAAAGCTCCTCACGGTGCTTTACAAGTATCATCTCTTCATCAAAGCGGTTCACGAGAATATTGTCACGCTTGTAACCCGATGTGGACATATTGGTTAAATTGTTGCCGATCGCATCAAGCTTGCGCTGATTCATGATCATGCCGTTGGCTGCGTAGTAAAAGCCTCTGTTCAAACTGCTCCGCCTCCTTTGATATACGGCTCAAGCGCTGACTTTAATGCCAGCGTAGCCTGTGTATGTAGCTGACACACCCTTGACTCAGATACTCCGATGACCTTGGCTATGTCAGAATATTTCATATTTTTGTAGTAATACAGGGTAATGACCTGCTTTTCCTTTTCTTTAAGCCCCTCGATAGCCTTTATGACCATCATCTTCAGCTCGTCACGCAATATCTCTGCGTCCATCGCTTCAGCACCTGTGGACTCCTCGTCAAAGTTGTCCTCATAAAGCAGCTCCTCAAAAGAAAGAGTTGCTGCGGTCGATGCTTCTGCCATGTTTTTCAGCAGCTTATCCTCCGACATCTCAAGATGCTCAGCAAGCTCTGCGGTTGTAGGCTGCCTATTATATTGATTATACAACGAACTGTTCGCATTGTCAAGGTCACGGGCAAATTTCCTCACATTTCGGGGAACCCAGTCCTGTTTTCTGATATAATCAATGATGGCTCCTCGAATCTTGAGGGAGGCGTAAGTTTCAAACTTTGCACCCTTCTCAGGGTCATAAGCCTCGATAGCCTCCATAAGTGCGATAACACCCTCATTGACAACATCGTCCACCTCACCGAACTTAATATACATATTGCGCATAGAGAGGGCAACGGCACGGACAAGTCCTAGATTTTTCAGTACTATTTCATTGCGCACCGCCTCGCTCTTCGTCATGCGGTATTCGTCCAGCAATGCTTCTGTTTTTGCGTCCATACTGTTCCCCCTTTCGCTGCATATGTAATTTTAAGCTCTTGCGTGGGTATTGAGTGTGATATTTCCGATCGCCTGTATCTGTGCGGTAGCATCTATCTCACTGTAGCTTAGCACCGTTATGTTAGGAATAAACTGGTCTGTCAGCTTTTTGAAATAGATACGCACCACAGGCGAAGTGAGAATGATAACTGTAGGAATAACATCCTTTATCTTGTCGATCTCCACATTTGTGGCATTGACGATATGCTGTATCATATCGGGAGCCATCGCAAGATAGCTTCCCTGATCGCTCTTTTTGACAGAGCTTACTATCAGATCCTCGATCGCAGTATCAATAGTGATGACTCTCAGCGAATTAGCCTCGGCGAAGCGATGAGTTATCGTGCGCTTCAGAGCCTGTCTTACATACTCGGTAACGATATCCATATCTTTGAGCACATTTGCATGATCTCCGAGAGTTTCAAGGATAGTTTCCAGATCTCGTATCGGAATACCCTCCTTGAGAAGATTCGACAATACTTTCTGTAAATATCCGACAGATATTACCTTAGGTATCAGATCATCGACAACAATAGGATTGGTCTTCTTGACATTTTCCACCATCGTATTGACATCCTGACGGGAGAGCAGCTCATGCGCATACTGCTTCATTATCTCAGACCAGTGGGTTATCATAACAGAAACAGGATCAATAAGTGTGTAACCTGCTACATCTGCCATGATCTTCTTGTCCTCGGATATCCACTTTGCAGGTAGTCCGAATGCAGGCTCTACAGTGTCAATGCCCTCTATCTGAGCAGTGACATCGCCGCTGTCAAGCGCAAGGTAATGGTCAACGAGTATCTCGCCTCTGGCTACCTCCTCGCCCTTGATCTTGATTATGTACTGATTAGGATTTATCTCAGGGTTATCTGTCATACGCACTGAAGGTATTACCATACCCATGTCTAGCGCAAACTGCTTACGGAAGATAACTACACGCTCGATAAAGTTACCGCCGCTCTTTTCATCAACAAGGCGCAGCAACGAGTATCCAAACTCCATTTCGATAGGCTCGACGTTGAGCAGCTTGAATACATTGTCGATATCTCTGTAGAAATCATTGTCTGTTGGTATCTTCTCCTGCTCTCTTGCCTCACGCTTTGCACGCTCGGCAAGCTCCAGCTCTGCCATCTTCTTCTTGTTTTTATCAAGAACTACTGCGCCAACTATAAGCAGCACACCAAGAATCAGCAGTATAACAGTGGGGAAGCCTGGGATCACCATCATCGCCAACAGCACTATACCTGCGATCATCAGCACGAAAGGCTGCGCAGTGAACTGGGCTTTTACATCACTGATAAGGCTATCCTCACTGGCAGCACGGGTAACCACCATACCTGTTGCAACAGAAATGAGCAGTGCAGGTATCTGAGAGCACAGACCATCACCTACAGTTGCAAGCGAGTATGTGTTGAGGATAGTCATAATATCGCCGTCGCCACGGATCATACCGAGGACTACACCACCGAGAAGGTTGACTACAGTGGTGACGATAGACATGATAGCGTCACCCTTAACGAACTTTGTAGCACCATCCATAGAGCCGTAGAAGTCAGCTTCACGCTGAATCTTCGAACGGCGGGTCTTTGCCTGCTCCTCATTTATCAATCCCGAGTTAAGGTCGGCATCGATAGCCATCTGCTTACCTGGCATAGCATCCAGTGTAAAGCGGGCAGCAACCTCAGATACACGCTCTGAACCCTTCGTGATAACGATGAAGTTTACGAGTACGATGATTATGAATATCAGAAAGCCTACGATAGCATCTCCGCCCATTACAAAGCTGCCGAATGCCTCGATAACCTCGCCTGCATAGCCGCTGGAAAGGATACCTCTTGTCGTGGATACATTTAGCGACAGTCTCAATACCGTAGTAAGCAGCAGCACCGTCGGGAATACCGAGAATTCAAGTGCCTCTTTTATAAACATTGTCATGACCAAGATGATAAGGCTGATAGCAATGTTCAGCAATATCATAAAGTCCATAAGCCATGACGGGAGCGGAATGATGATCGCAATAACGATAAAGATAACAAACAATACAAACGAGTTGCTAAGTATCTTGCGAACCATTGTTTTCACTCCCCTTTCTTCTCTATTTCTGTAATATTTAGTCGAATTTTAACAAATTGTTGTAAAACTTATGCTTTAAGTGTCTTATTTTTCACTTTATATACTACTGTTAGCACTTCTGCAACAGCGCTGTAAAGCTCTATCGGTATCTCTCTGCCGAGTTCAACGGTACTGTAGAGAGTTCTGGCAAGAGGCGGATCAGTGGAGATGTACACATCGTTCTCCTCGCCGATCTTGATTATTCGCAATGCAAGATAATCCTTGCCTTTCGCAACCACCATAGGCGCACGATCCTTATCGGGATCGTATCTCAGAGCAACTGCGTAATGTGTAGGGTTACGGATGATAACGTCAGCCGTAGGCACCTGCTGCATCATACGTGAAGCTGCCATCTGCTGTTGACGCTGCTTGATCTTGCTTTTTATTTGGGGGTCACCTTCGGTCTGTTTGTACTCTTCCTTGACCTCCTGTTTACTCATCATCAGCTTTTTCTCAAATTGCCACCACTGGAACAAAAAGTCTGCAGCAGCTACAAATACCAGCAAAATGCAGATAAGCATTACCAGATCAAAAATACTAAGCATAATAAAAGTGATGCTCTGTAAAAGTCCTGCATTTGAAAGCGCAAGTATCTTAGGAAGCCTGTCAGCTATCTCGCTGTAGATAACATAACCTATGATTATAACTTCGATCAGACCCTTTAGAATACCAACTACCGATTGCAGCGAAAACAGCTTTTTTATACCCTCCAGCGGATTTAATCTGGAGAACTTTGGCTGAAGAGCCTTCATCGTAAACAAACCACGTGTCTGAGCCAATGTTGGGATAATACCTAATGCCATAGCAATCAAACAAATAGGCCCAACGGTTATAGCGACCAGAATAATTATCTCAGTGATGAGCGTCATGATATTATCCTGAGATATCTGAAAAGAGCCCAACCGCTCGAAAATAGAAACGGTGAATGCCATTATATACTCAGTTATCATCGGCAGCAGTAATCGCATCGAACCGAATATTCCCAAAACGGAGGCTGCAATAACGATCTCCTTACTCTGAAGGACGTTACCCTCCTTGCGCTGGTCTCGTCTTTTCTTCGGGGTGGCTTTTTCGGTTTTATCCTCGCCTGCCACTTGACCACCGCCCTTTCATCAGCCTAGCCGCTGATAGCTATCTGCTCCACAAGACCGTTGAGATTAGTGAACAACAGGCTCATAAGCTCCCCCATAAACTCGGAGACCATTCCGCAGGAGGCTGCCAGCACCACAAGTCCCACCAGCATCTTTATCTGAATGTTAAGCACAAAAACATGGATAGTAGGTACTGCTTTCATAAGTACGCCAATGCAAAACTCAGTTATAAGCGATGCAGCCACAACAGGCATAGCCAGCTTCAATCCGAGAGTGAGCACTGTCTGAAAATACTGTACCATTATATAAGTAAAGTTGATATCCAACGACTCGAACCCAATTGGGATCGTGTCATAGGAAAGCTTGAACAACTGTATATATGACAGATGCCCATCAACGGCAAAGAAATACAGCATGAACCACAGACTGTAAAGCTGTGTCGACAAGCCTGCACTGCCGAAGGTAGGATCATAACCCTTAGCCATCGACAGACCTATCTGCATATCTGCGACCTCACCTGCCATTGAAAACACCTGCAGCATGATGTTCACAAAAAAGCCCAGCACTGCGCCTACAATAAGCTCTTTGACGCAGTCAGCAGCAAAGGGCAGTAAGCCGTCAGGCATAGTATACTGAAATCCGCCTGCGGCAGTCATCACAACTGCCAACAACAACGAGCCACCTGTTTTTACAAGGGCAGGCACACCGTTACGGGCGAATATCGGGTTAAAGGTGAATATACAGCTGACTCTTATCGTCACTAATATAAACACCACAAAATTAGTTTGTATTGCCTCCCAAAGCTGTGCCACGGCGATACCTCTATATCACATTTATCTCCGCCATCTTATCAAAGACGAAGCGGACAAAATCCAGACACTCCTGCGTCATCCACGGGCCTAGAAAAAACAGGGTAAGTGCCACCGCAATTGCTTTGGGCGCAAAAGAAAGCGTTTGCTCATGGATCTGTGTTGCCGCCTGAAGTATGGCGATAACCAGACCCACTACCATGGCGATCAGCAGCACTGGCAACGCCAGCTTAAATGCCAGCATAATGCCCTCTCTGAATATCTCCATGACGATATCCTGCGTCATTTTATCAACTCCTATAGGGAAAACTCCGCATAAAACGGAGCACTAAAGCATCAACCAAGCACCGCTACCAGTTATAACTGGATACCAACGAACCTATCAATAGATTCCAGCCATCGGCAAGCACGAATATCAATATCTTGAACGGCATTGATATCATCGCTGGCGGCAGCATCATCATACCCATCGTCATCAATGTACTACCGACAACAAGGTCGATTATTAAAAACGGGATGAATATCAAAAATCCCATCTGGAAGGCTCGCTTCAGTTCGCTTATCATGAACGACGGAACGATCACCGTAAGGCTGAGGTCATTCTCAATATACTCCTGAGTAAAGCCGCCCTCGGGTGCTTCGATCTCTGCCAGTTCAATGAAAAACATCATATCATCGTTAGAGGTCTGCTTTATCATAAAGCGCTTCAGCGGAACACTGGCAGCTTCAAGAGCCTCCTCAGTTGTGAGCTCTTCATTTATGTACGGCTGATAGGCAACCTCGTTGATCTCACCAAAAACAGGTGCCATAATAAATATCGTCAAAAACAACGCAAGACCAGTCAGCACCATATTAGGTGGTGTAGTCTGCGTCTGCATTGCCGACCTCAAAAAACCAAGCACGATAATGATCCTCGTAAAGCAGGTCATCATTATCAGCATTGACGGTGCTAACGCAATAAGCGTCAGCAGCAGTATAACCTCCAGTGGCTGTGATGCGTCAACACCTATCACCTGCTGTATAAGAGATGCCTGCGTGTCATTGCCTGTATACTGTGGATCGGTATCAAGATAGTCTCCTGCTTGATATCCGCTGTCAGTCCCATCTGAAGCTACATCGCTGTTTTCATCAGCAGAAGATTCAGTTGATACGAGATTTTCTGCCACCTGATGCTCCGCATAAGAGGTCAGAGTAAAAAACATAACCGTCAAAAATATCGTCAGCAGCAGAGATGCTGCAAATTTCAGCACAAGGCTCTTGTCTGTTTCAAGCAAGTGCTTAATCAAGCTCTGCCGCCTCCTTACTTTTTATCCTTATTCATCATCTGTGCCAGTACGATCTTAAAGCTTTCGCTAAAGGATGGATTGCCATCTGGTCTTGCTGTCAGCTCTTCCTCAGTATGCTCAAGGTCGCATATTTTCTCAGTATGACCGTTAGTCACACCAAGCACCATACACTTTCCGCATATACTTACAAGCAGCAACATTTTGTCGGGACCGAGATTTATCCTCTCCAGTATCTTCATGTGCCTGCTGTCATATAGACCCACATGATTATTGAGCTTTTTCATGGCATAAAACAATGCAAACACAAGTGCAAGCACCCCAATAAGCGCCATAATCATCTGGAAATATTCCACAACAAACCTCCCAAAAACGCTATGTATTCCTATATGAAAAAACTGTTAATTAAAAAATGCCAAAAGGCGGGATATTATCACCCGCCGCATTGACTATAATTCCCGTAAAACGGGCAGCCCTCTAACAACGGGAAATACCGGCGGCGGAGCTTGCGGGATCCCATCGCTCCGCCAAGGGCTATTTCCTGAATTTTATCCAAGTACCTTCTTAACAGTCTGCAAGATTCTGTCGGGCTTGAAAGGCTTTACGATGAAGTCCAGCGCACCGAGCTTGATAGCCTCAACTACCATTGCCTCCTGACCCATAGCAGAGCACATTACTACCTTAGCCATAGGATCGCCGCCCTTGATATCCTTAAGCGCCTCAATACCTGTCTTGTTGGGCATGGTGATATCCATGATAACAAGGTCAGGCTTTTCAGCATTGTAAACATCACAAGCGATAGCGCCATCGGCAGCCTCAAGAATATTGGTGTAGCCATTTTTGGTGAGAGTGTCCTTGATAAGCATTCTCATGAAAGCCGCATCGTCAACGAGTAAAATCTTCTTATCCATTATAAAATCTCCTTGATGAAAATGTATTATTGTTTGAAGTTATTCTTTGCCAAGACTGTCCATGAACTTCGACTTGACGATCTCGGTGATTCTTACAGCGAAATTGTCGTCGATAACTACTACATCGCCCCTTGCAATAAGGTTGCCGTTTACAACGATATCAACGGGAGCACCTGCTTGTCGCTCAAGCTCAATGATAGTACCCTGAGTAAACTCCAATATATCCTTGACCTTGCGCTTTGCTGTGCCGATCTCAACACTGATCTCCAGTGGGACACCCATCAGCAGCTTGAGGTTATCTGACTGATCTGTAGGCAGACCGTAATCATAGTTCTCAAACTGGTGGAGCTGAGCATTCTGGATATTAACAGGCGGAACGGGCGGAGGATATGCACCATAAGCTGCATACTGTCCGGGATAACCATACCCAGGTTGAGGATATGCTGCCTGCTGTGGCATTGGCTGAGGATATCCAGGCTGAGGATATCCTGCCTGCTGTGGCATTGGTTGTGCTGCCGGCGCTGCAGGGGCTACCGGGGCTACAGGGGTAGGATCCGGTATCGATGCAGCTGCAGGTGTCGGAGCAGCTTCTTCGGCTACCTCTTCGCTGTCTACGGTGAATTTCTCTATCATCTTGCCTGAAAGTGTCTTCGCCAGATCTACAGACAGAATCGAGAGGAATTCACTGTTCATAACACCGTCAACAGTAAGATTAAATGTTACTGCCACGACCGTTTCGGACGGATCAAGCTCAGAGAGCTCACAGAAATTAGTTTCGTGGATGATATGGGGCTGTGGTGTGGAAATATCTACTGAAGTACCCAGCAGATCGGAGAGTGCTGTCGCAGATGCTCCCATCATCTGGTTCATTACCTCACTCACGGCACTTATATTCATCTCATCGAACTCAAAATCCGGGGATACCACCAGCGGATTTCCCATCAGCTGGTTGAGAATGAGCTGTACGTCATCCTGCTTGAGGACCATCATATTTACACCCTCGATACCTGCGACGTATACTATCTTAACGCAGATAGCAGGCTCAAGGCGAGTATAGTTCAGTTCCGCAACCTTGGTCACGCTAACCTCTGGAGTGGTGATCCATACCTTTGCGTTCAGCAGCTCTGAAACAGCTGTCGCAGCCGATCCCATACTTATGTTAAGGATCTCGCCGACGGCATCTATCTCATACGAGCTGAACTCAGTGTTTTCGTTAGCCATCTGATTTTATACCTCAATTCTGAATAAAATTATCTATCATAACCGCTTTCTTGTTATTGAAGGTTCCAAGCTTAGCATCATACCAAGTGGTAGAACCGACCTTAACAGTAATGTTGGAATTTATATTTTTATTTAGCGGTATTACATCGTTGACTTGAAGCGTCAGCACCTCATACAAGTCGAGATTTATCTCTCCGAGGATAGCCGTAATATCAAGCTCCGAGGCGGTAATGCCCGACATGATACTGTCACGGCGTTCTGCCTCACGGTTTGCATCAGTCTTTCTCTTGGAGATGCTGTAGCGAGGAATAAACTTGCCCATTATCTCATCAAGATTGATTGCAGGGATACACACTGAAATGATCGACTTAATGCCGTTGATCTCTACCTCCAATGCCACGATGATAACAGTATCCTCATGACCTATGGTCTGCACCACTCTGGAGTTAGTTTCAATGCCAATGAGCCTCGGATCAAGATCGATGTGCGTGAGCCATGGCTCCTTTAACAGGTTTGCAAAGCTCTTCATAACATCGGACATGATCGTTATCTCGATCTCGGTAAAATCACGGTTTACATCACGGTATTCGCCCTTACCGCCAAGTAGTCGATCGATCATAGTATAGGTGATCGCATTTGAGACCTGAACGATTACATTGGTTTCACTGACCTCTTCATTTTTAATGCCGAGGTCTACCATTCCCATCATAACATAGTCGGGAAGTGCATTGTTGAACTCGCTATACCTCTGCTCCTCTATATTTACCAGGGTTACACGGCAGTATAGACGAAGCAGACCAGTCAGATTTGACGACAGCAATCTTGCATAGTTCTCAAAAATGCTGTCAAGTACCTTGATCTGTTCCTTGGTGAACTTTTTAGGAGCACGGAAGTCATATTCCTTGACTTTCTCCTCCTCGACCTGTGACACGACCGGATCGACGCCCGCAGCGACATTTCTTAGCATTTCATCGATCTGCGCTTGCGTCAGAACATCAGCCACCTGAATCCCCCCTTGGATTGGATTTTTGCTAAGCCTTAGCCCTCTTCTTCAGCGGCATCGGCTGTTTCTTTAATAATAAAGTTCTCAAAATCACTTGGCACGAACGGACCTACGAAATTATCGTTATCCGTAGCACCAACACTCGGGAACAAGCTCTCGATATTATCGATAACTGACTGTGCAGCATCGTTCGGCAGCTTGGTGTCCTCTGTATCGGCAGCACCTGGATCATAATCATCAGCAGTAATGCCATAATCATGCTCCATAATATCCTTGATAGTTTCAGGATCGTTGAGATCGAAATCGTTCTTCAAAATGACCATCTCAACACGTCTGTTCATCGCCCTGCCCTCGTCAGTCGAGTTGTCTGCAATGGGTTGTGTGGGACCACATCCCTGTACCATGAACTGACTGCTATCAAGGGCCGCTTTGAACTCCATATACTTAACAACACTGCAGGCACGTGCAGCGGAAAGATCCCAGTCATTTATCTCAGATATGCCCTGTGCGGTGTGACCACTAACGGTACATCTCTGAATAAAATCCTTGGTTGCCTTAAGAGCAGGCACTATGCCATCAATGATAGCCTTGCCACCATCTTTTAATGTAGAACTATTGCCATCAAAAAACACACTGTTGTCGAAGCGGATATAGATATGAGCAGCACCTTTTTCGACATATATGCTTTCAGCAAGATTGTTTTGTGATACATAATCCGAAAGATATGTATAAAGCCTATCAAAGCTCTGAGGCATCTCACCATCACCGCCACCATGCGTGGGCTCTTCCTCAGTAATAAAATCGCCCTCATCAGCCGTCTTGTCAGGTGAATCTATATACTCATTCAAATATTTGCCATGAGACTGAAAAGCCTGATAGATGTACTGCCATTTTTGCTCATCAAGACTTGAAGACGCATACAACAGCACAAAAAAAGTCAGCAATAACGTTACCATATCAGCATAAGTATTCAGCCAGTCATTATCATGGTTTTCCTGCGGTTTCTTTTGCAATTTTGCCATTCTGAGCGCCTCCTTTTCAGGATTTTTGCGATAATTATCGCTACCATCTATTTATTGTAACATATTTTCGTCAATTTTGCAATTCTTTTTTGAAAATTAACTTAATTTTGTTTATAATGCATATAAACAGCTTATTCGTTGTTGCTTGTTGCTGTAGCCTTCTTACTGTTCTTCGGCAGCATGAACTCCAGCTTCTCCTGAATATATCTGGGATTGGATCCAGCTGCTATCGCCAGCACACCTTCCTCAATTATCTGCATACAAAGCAGCTCATCTTCATGTGCATTCTTGAGAGCCGATGCAAGAGGTGCAAACAATACATTCGCAAACAGTGAACCATAGAATGTTGTAACCAGAGCTGTCGCCATACCAGATGCAAGGCCGTCAGGGTTTGTACCCATAGTTGCCAGCATGTTGATAAGACCTACTAGCGTACCCAGCATACCGAATGCGGGAAAGATACCTACACCCTTTTCAAAAAAAGCACGACCATTCTCGTGACGCTCAACCATGAAAGCTATGGCATCATCAAGCATAGAGCGTACCTTATCAGCATCATTAGCGTCGACGATAAGCATAAGCGCACTCTTCATAAATGGATCTTGACAGTTATTCGCATTTTCCTCAAGAGCCAGCAATCCACGTCCACGTGCTACTTTCGCATACTCAATGATCTCTGCAATATACTTCTCAGGCTTGTACTTCTTGGGGAACAATGCCAAAGCAAACTTCTTAGGTACACCTGCCAGATAGCTCAGTGGGAACGATGCAATAAGACATCCTACAGTACCACCGCAAGTAATAGCCAATGACGGAATATCAATAAAGTCATCGATCTTACCACCGTCAAAAATACCATAAAGTACAAGTCCAAAGGCAATTACCCATCCTATGATAAGTGAAATATTCAAAATAAACCCCTCGCTTTTTTGTGTTTTTCCGCTGTAAACGGATTGTTTGCGGATATCCCTTTCCGCAGCTTTATGTCAAAGGTTCCGATCTGCTCGGATCGTTGCGACGCAGAATCCTTCTGCGCTGGAGCCTGTTGTATTCAATAATCTTAGTGTGAAGCTCAATCATGCTTTCACGCACGATGTAGCTGTGTCCATTGGACAATGTGATAACAGTATCAGGTGTTTCGGTGACGGTTTCTATCAGCAGCTCATTGAGCAATATCTGCTTTCCGTCAAGCTTTGTTAAAAAGATCATATCAGTTACCATAATAACAGCTTGCCCCTGCCGCTGCTTTACAGCAGGGGCAGCCGTTGTTTGTTAGTCAGCCTGCGGTATAACCGCAATTAAGATCATCTCTTGAGGCTAAGAAGCTCCTCAAGCATAGTATCAGATGTAGTGATAACTCTAGAGTTTGCCTGATAACCACGCTGTGTAGTGATCATATCAGTGAACTCCTGAGAAAGGTCAACGTTGGACATTTCAAGGGCACCTGCTACTACCTCACCGGCACCGTTTGCACCTGCTACCTCTACCTTAGCAGCACCGGAAGCAACAGTTTCAGCGAACATTGTACCGCCTACCTGAGAAAGACCGTTGGGGTTATCAAATGTAGCGATATCGATACGTCCGAGTACCATGTCACCATGGATATGGTGATAACCAACTATTGTTCCATCCTGCTGAACTGTAACATTCTCAAGATCCTTATAGCTCTGAGCGGAACCAGAGCGACCATCGGTGAGACTGAATGTAGTCAGATACTTAGCAACCTCGGTGTAGAAGCTATCTGCGCCGCCACTGAGCGAAACAGAAGGATTACCACCAAAGAGAGCCTCTCTTGCAGCAGCATTCATACCATCAAGCTCAAGCATACCACTGATAGTGAGTATCTTCTTATCATCACCGTTCGCTACCTTCTCGATCATTGCGTTGATATCGTCAAGGGTAGTGTTGTTGCAAATCGTGATCGTAAGATTGTTCTCATCCCATACAGCCTTAGTATTATCATAGGAAGCAGAATAAGCAAATGTTATCTTATAATTATTTGCATATTCGCCGGCTTCCTTAGCAGTTACTTCGAGACCGAGAGAGCCCTGCTTTGTACCCTCAAGGGTAAGCTGCAAACTCTTGTCTGTAGTAATAGCCGTATTCAGTGCTGCAATAGCAGTGTTTCTATTCTTGTCATCTGCAGGCATTGCGAACTTTGTGCAAGTGAGATCGGGGATGGGAGCTGTATCTGTAGAATTCTCTTCAATATACTTCTTTATTGCATCATTGATCTCAGAGGATGTGGATTCTGAGCAAAGAGTGATCGTCCAAGAACCGGGGGTTACTGTTCCGTCTGTTTCGGTTTTTCCCGGTGTATAGCTTACTAATGTCTCGTCGCCGCTGCCGTAAGCAAGATTTACAGTATATCCGTTCTGAGACAGATCCTCTGAATCAAAGCCGATCTGGGCATACTTCTTCTCGGTTATCGGAACATCATTGCCGTTCTCATCTTTTTGGGTTTTTCCTGTATCGTAAACATACTCCCAACGAACTTCATCGGAAGCAGTTACAGTAGAATACTTCCACTCTTCAATAGTATTGGATGCGATCTTGGCCTCAGGATCATCGGGAATTGTCTCGAACTCAAACTTCAGCTCAACATCATCGGGCAGCTCAACACCACCAGCTTCGATAGCCTTGGTTATCTCAGCCTGGAACATATCTTCAGAATCGAACTGCTGCTCCATATCAAAGAAGATATTGAGAATACCGTTAGCATAAGTAGCATAGGGGAAGCGGCTGTTTGTAAATGTAACCGACATATCTGTATTATCAGAAGGTGCGGATACAGATATAGTAACGTTTGTACCATTGATCTGCTTTGTTGCGGAAGAAGCCTTAGCCTCTGTTTCAGGGATAGTGATCCTGATTATCTCAGAGCTGCCAGGCTGACCAACAGAGTTGCCCGAAACACCAAGAACATGATAACCATCAGCGTTTACAAGATAGCCCTGCTCATCCACATTAAAGATACCTGCTCTGGTGTAGAACACATTTCCTGCACCATCCATCAGCTGGAAAAAGCCCTCGCCGTCGATAGCCATATCATAGATGCTGTCAGAGAAGGTAAAGCCCGACTGTGTCATATTGGGTGTAGTAGTGTTCATCTGAACGCCGTAACCGATCTGTCTGGGGTTAGTGCCGCCCAGTGTAGCGGTAGTGCCGGTAGGGTACTTCTTGGTCTGATAGTAGATATCAGAGAAAGTTACAACGCTGGATTTGTATCCTGTTGTGTTTACGTTTGCGATATTGTTACCGATAACGTCCATCTTCTGCTGGTGTGTCTTAAGACCTGTAACACCTGAATAAAGAGATTTTACCATAAGTTTGACCTCCAAAAATTAGTTGGTGCGATTCACCGCTTGCAATCCCTCAATCGGAGCGATCGCATGAATTCCATAAGGTCCATTCATATAATAACGGTGGAATCGATGTTTGTAAAAATGTTACCTCTCAGATCCTCATTGGATAGAGTGGTGATGACCTTGTTGTTTCTTACGCTTACAACAAATGCTGTAGAATCCACAAGCACAAGCGTTTCGTTGCTGCCCTTATCAGCTGCTATCTCCACGCCCTTGTTAAGGCGTTCAAGCGTGTTGCCCTCCGCAAGATCAATGCTGCGCTCTTCAAGCCGCTGTATAGCATGCTTTGAAAACTCAACACCACTTTGCTTTTCTGCAATTTTAGATTTCAGTGCCGCTGCGAACTCGGATTCTCCGCCGTTGACAGGAGAATTAACCTGCGTGCTCGGTACTGCCGCTGTGGGATTGCCTGTGGTAACGCTGATTTGATTGCGAAGCGCAAGGTATTCGCTTATCAGCATATTATTTCAGCCTCCATGCCTATGAGCCTATCGGCTCTCTGTTCTCCACGACCGTTTGGTCTTATACTTCCTCGGGGACTTCCGCTGGTGCTTCAACATCCTCTACATCCTCAGCGCTGTCAGTGTTGCCCATGAATATATCATCAGACAATAGCGCATTCATAAGCTCGTAAACATCAGCCTCTGTCTCAAGCTCGCCGAACTCGTCAATGATCTCAGCTGCTCTCGCCATTGCTTCATCATAAGCTTCGTCCTCGGTGGGTGTTTCGTCAGTTTCAACACTATCATCTGGCTGAACCTCATCAGTGCTGCCTGTAACCTCAGGATCTACCTCTTCAGTTCCGCCTACATCTTCACCGGTGCTATCATCGGTTATCATAGCATATCTGACATCAATAATGTCATCAAGCTTATAAGCAATATCGTTGATGATAACATTCACAACGCCATCCTTGACCTGAATTGCATCAATGAAGCCTACATCCATAACGTCGCCGCTTGCTGTTTTTGCATTCACTGTCGCATACATGCCGATCATCATGGATGCGCTTGCGATAGTGCTTCCAAGTGAACCGCTGCTCATAGAACCAAGAACATCACTTGCATTAGTGTCAGACGATACTGAAGACACCTTAGAAATATCAAAAGCAACGCCTTCGATATAAACAGTGTAGTCCTTTCCATTCTTAACCACTCTGTCAACCACGCCGGTCTTTGTGACCATCTCATTGCCTTCCTGTTTGGATGCAGTTGCTACCTTACCGACAAGATTGGATGCGTAATTCGCCTTGGAATATGTACTGCTGTCCTGCGAGTACTGCAGCTGTGTAAACTGTGCCATCTGTGTAACAAACTCAGTGTTGGAGGTAGGCTCCAGCGGATCCTGGTTTGTCATCTCGGCTACAAGCAGACTCAGAAATGTCTCTGAATTTACGATCTCTGCATTGGCATCCGTAAAGTTGTCCTTGTACTTCTCGTAGTTTGCCTGCATCTGCTCCGCAGAAGTTAAATAGGAAAGAGAATCAAAAATATCTGGCATATTATCCTCCTTTCATTACATCGATGCGATGATATCAGCGAAGGTCATATCCTCTGCATTTTCATCGTTGTTACCCTCATCCTGTCTGTGATAAGGGTTACGGCTGCTGCCGTTATAGTCCTCAGCGTAAGGCTCCTGCTGGGATTCGTTGACTGTCTGCCAGTTTTCCAGCTCAACACCGTTGTTTCTGAGGTTTGACTGGATGAAAGCACTGTGCTCCTCCAGTATGCGCTGTGTTTTTGCGTTATCCGCTGTGATAGATACCGTTACCGAACCATCTACTGCCTTAGTCATCTTGACTGTGATAGTACCAAGATCCTCAGGTGTAAGTGTTACCTTGTACTCAGTTCCACCCTCTGCTGTCGTATGCTCTGCAAGCTCGCTGATGTTCTCAGTCACCTGCTGAAGTACCTCGCCAGGTCTGACCTCGATCTCGCTTCCATCCGCTCTTGTAAATGTAACGGGTGTGTTGAGCTCCGCTGCCATAGGCTGCGCCATAACAGTAGTGGGCTGCTGCTTTACAGGCTCTGCTGCGGTATTTTCACTCTGCTGTGTCGCAGGGCGTGTAGCATGCCTTATCATCGAAAGCTCGCTTTCCTTGCTGACAACTCTCTCAGACTTCGCTGCAAGATTAGGTGCGAACTGCTGCGTAGGCTGCTCGGGCTTCTCGAAAACGGTCTGCTCTGCTGTATCATTAACATTTGTCTGCTGAGATACAGTTCTTGTTTCGACTGTTTCCATCGCCTTTGCCGCATCTGCATAAGCAGTCTGCTGCACTGCATCTGTAGCTGTCTGCTCTGCCTTGACAGGCTGTGTAGTTGCAGTCTGTATGGGCTGTCTGCTGCTCTGCTGTGCATTAGCATCGGAATTCTGCTGTGCATCTGATTGCTGATGACCTGTCTGCTGTGCATTAACCATATCCTGCACGGGAATATAGCTATCGCTCTGCTGAACGGGCTGTGCCTCGTCGGTTATAGGCATTGGCTCCGCACTGATGATATCATCTGCTCCGTCAATTGCTGCCGCCTGCTCTACTGCCTGCGTTGTAACTACGGTCTCAAATGCTATCGGCTCGCTTTCGGTCTGAGCCGCCTCAGTTACCTGCACGGTCTGCACCTGAGCTGCTTCAAACTGCTGAGGCTTTGCATTATCAGCTACCACAACAGGCTCTGCCACATCAATAACAGGCATCTCCGAGATTGTAACCTTCACATTGCTAGCCTCTGCCTTGACTCCGCTGTCATCGACCTGCACTGCTTCTACCTTTGCTGTTTTGCTTGCCTTCATTGCCGCCAACTCATTGAGCTCTGCTGATTTGTCTGCAGGAGCACTCTCTTGTGCCGCATAAGCTGCTACAAATTCAGCGATGACCGCCTGCTGCTCCAACTCATCCTTTTCAGGAACGAACTTATCAGTCTGCTCAGGCTTTGCGATAAGCTTTGCTACCTTCTCCAGAAGCTCCTTTGTAATAAGCTCCTTCGGAATATCGCTGAGCTGTATCTCGCCGCTCGCAATCTTCTGTGCCAGCTCGTCAGTGCTCTCAAACTGTATAGGCTGCTCGCTTTCGGGCATCGTCGCCTGCTCATCGGGGATATCTGCTGTTGCTGTGGGCTTGTCGCCTATTCCGCCAAGTATCTCAGCGAATTTGGCTCCCTGCTCCATGAGCTCTGCCTGCTCCATCTCCTCAAGACGCATAGGTAATGCCGCATCGGATAACATGTAATCACTGCGCATATAATTTGCATTCAGTGATACTGCCAATTTTTTCACCTCCTTATATTGTAATAGTATATATCAAGGCTTACGCCGTGATAACTTATTGCGAATTGCGTATCGACTGTCCGGAAACGAACTCCTCTATAAACTGCTCGTTTTCCTTACCGACCGCTTTGTTGTACTCCTCAAGCTGTTTTTCCTCCAACTTTTCGAGAGTTTTTACATCCTTCGTTGCCTCGACTACAACTCCAAGCTGCTTGTCGATCTCCTCTTGCTTTTGAGCTGCTTGAAACTCCTTAAGATGTATCTCCTGCTGAAGAGTGACTATGTAACGCTTTCGCAGTGCCACATCGTTCGCAAGAGCGCCGTTTCTGCATACCTCTTCAAGCTCAGCACTGAGCTGAATGACCTTTATTCTCAGCTCTTCAGCATCTTCGTTTAACTGCAAAAGCTCCGCTCTTAAAGCCGCAAGAGTGTTTTTCTGCCTGTCAAGCTCCTGCTCTCTGAAATCCTTCAGCTTTTCAAGCGTAAAGTGAAAGGCTTTCAAATCGTGTCACCTCAGTTCTTGTCCCCTACTGCCTCCATAAGCAGCTGCACTGTTTCATCAAGGCTGTAAGAGTCATCGACCCTCTGCATCAGGAACTCATTTATCGCATCTATCTTCCTTATCGCCTCGTCAAGAGCGGGGTTAGTGCCGTGCTTATATGCACCGATAGAGATAAGATCAGAATTATCAGTATACAGCGACAGCAGATTTCTCAGCTGACCTGCCGCCTGCTTGTGTTCGGGAGTGTCTATCTCCGACATAAGTCGGCTGACGCTCTGCAATATGTCGATAGCGGGATAGTGGTTCTGCGCCGCTATTTTTCTCGAAAGGATTATATGTCCATCGATGATACCTCTTACGGTATCTGCGATAGGCTCGTTGGTATCATCACCCTCTACAAGCACTGTGTAGATACCTGTGATAGAGCCCTCAGGGAAGTTACCTGCACGCTCCAAAAGCTTCGGCATATTGCTGTAGATTGAGGGAGTATAGCCTCTCGCAATAGGCGGCTCGCCTACTGCAAGTCCGACCTCACGAAGTGCCATCGCATATCGTGTGAGGGAATCCATCATCAGAAGAACATCCTTGCCCTGCTTCATAAAATATTCAGCGATGGCAGTCGCCGTCAGCGGACACTTGCTACGCATCATAGCGGGCTGATCGGAGGTAGCTACTACAAGCACGCTCCTCGCCATGCCCTCAGGGCCTAAGTCACGCTCGATAAACTCACGAACCTCACGGCCTCGCTCACCTACCAGCGCAATAACATTTACATCTGCTTTTACCTTGCGGGCTATCATACCCATAAGCGTTGACTTACCAACACCTGAGCCTGCGAAGATTCCCATACGCTGACCCTTGCCCATCGTAAGGATACCATCGATAGCCTTGACTCCAAGCTCTATCTGCTCCTTTATCGGAGGTCTGACGAACGGGTTTACAGGAATTCCGCTTATCGGAACCTCATCGGTATAGCTGACCGCCTCACCGCCGTCAAGGGGATTTCCCTGAGCGTCAACGATACGGCCGATAAGCCCCTCGCCTGCTCTTACATTCAGCTTGTCGCCTGTGTTGTCAACGATACTGCCGGGGCCGATACCCTCAATATCCGTGTAAGGCATCAGCAGGATGTTGCTCTTGTTAAAGCCTACTACCTCGGCATTTATATAGCTCGACATATCCTTTGAGAAGATACGGCACACATCACCGATGTTAGCTGTAGGCCCGCTCGCCTCAATGGTCATACCGACTATTTTTTCAATCTTTCCCATATAGCGGAAGGTATCGTATTTTGTTATCTCATCACGAAATGCGCCGAAATCCAAAGCATTTACCTCCGCTCAAAGGGCATTTATTCATCATCGGATTTTTTCTTATCCGCTGACTTCTTCTTGCGTGGCTGGCGAAACTTTCCGCTGCCAAGCTCCTGTATCATACGAAGCTGCGTCTGAATACTCGCATCGGTTATCTCACTGCCGTTATCAATGATGACCGTGCCCTCCTCAGCGTCGGGCAGCAACTCGACCTCGATATACGGAATACCTCCGCAAAGCTCCTTAAGATACTCATAATCGGCTGTAAGCTCCTCATTAGCGCCATTCTCATTGAGCGTTATCTTGATCCTGTCACTATTGCGGAAATCCTTTGCCGCTTTCTTTATCAATCTCTTGACCGCTGTGCTATCCTTAGATGTGATGCTGTCAAGCGTAACCTTCTTGGCAATAGCCATTATTGTATCGTAGATATCCTGCTCATAATCTGCAAAGAGCTGTTCTTTATCAGCGTTGATACGCTCCGCATAAGCCTTCGCCTCGTTAAGGATATCCCTTCCTGCTGCAAGACAAGCTTCAACTCCGTCCTTTTGCCCCTGCTCAAAACCCTCAGCTTTTGCTTGAATAAGAACGCTGTTGCGCTCCTCCTGAGCAGTAGCCGCTATAGATGCAGCATTCTCATTCGCAGTCTGGATTATATTCTCCGCACGGCGTTTCGCCTCGAGGATGACCTCCTTGCCCTGCTCTATGTAACTTTCCTTGAGAGCTGCAAGCTCCTGTTGCTGCTGCATTATCATCTGCTCACGTTCGGCAAGCATTTCAGCACGCAGCTCAAGCTCCTGTCGGAGTGCATCATTGTCAATCACAGGTGCAGCTTCAGTTTCGGGAACAGCGCCCTCCGCCATTTCAGGCACCTTAGGCTCTGTCCCGTTGCTGCGTGTGATATTTACTGAATTGGATATATCCACACCGCCGCCATAAATGACGGAGCCTCTTTTTAGTACTGACAATCTGATCCCTCCGGTATTTGCAGATTCGCTTTAACGCTAAGCCGCATCAAGCGATGATCTCGTCGCCTGCGCTACGGGAGATGGTGAGAGCACCCTCCTGCTCAAGACGGCGAATAATAGCAACGATATGCTGCTGAGCCTCCTCGACATCACGCATACGCACATTGTGCAGATACTCGATATCTGCCTGCAGGCTCTCTCTTGCACGGGAGGATATATTTGCAAAGATACACTCTGCAACCTCCTGCGTAGAGCCCTTGATAGCAATAGCCATGTCCTTTGGATCCACCTCTCTTGCGAAGGTCTGGATAGCCTTTGCATCGAGATTGATGATATCCTCGAATACGAACATCTTCTGCTTGATGAGATCTGCCAGCTTCTGGTCACGGGCAGTAAGCTCGTCGAAGATGTACTTCTCTGTTGCACGGTCTACATTGTTCATTACCTCTGCAGCGTAGTTGATACCGCCGACCTCCATGGAATCCATGGTAACAAGGCTTGCGAACTTCTTTTCAAGAGCTGCCTCGATAGATTTGATGACCTCAGGTGAAGCCCTGTCCATACGGGCGATACGCTCAACAACCTCAACACGCTTCTCCTTAGGAAGCTCTGTCAAGATAGCAGAAGCCTGATCGCTCCTTGCATATGACAGAATAAGCGCAATAGTTTGCGGATGCTCATTCTGAACGATAGCCAACAAGTTTTTATAGTCAGCCTTGCGAACAAAATCAAAGGACTTGCTCTTCAGCTGTTTTGTAATACGATTAAGCAGGTTTGCAGCCGCCTCTGAGCCAAAAGCCTTTTCAAGGATCTCACGGGCATAATCAACGCCGCCCTCGGTAACGACCTTCTGTGTAAGGCACAGCTCATAGAATTCGTTGAGTACCTCCTCAACTACCTCAATAGGCTGATATTCAAGCCTAGCGAGCTCTATTGAGATGCTTTCTACCTCGTCATCAGAAAGATGCTTGTATATTGCAGACGCATTCTCTGCGCCCATCGAAGCAATTACCAGTGCTATTTTCTGCGAAGCCGAAAGTGATCCGGAATCCTTTGCCATTTTACATTCCTCCGTTAATGCTGATAAACAGCATAAGATTTGAGATTATTCCTCTCTCAGCATGTTCTTGATGATAGAAGCCACGATCTCGGGACTGGACTGGGAGAAATCGCTGATCTCTCGCTTGAGTATAGTCTCTCTGCTGTCCTTTCCTGCCTCTTCTGTAAGGCTTGCGATATTGAAATCGACCTCTTCAACAGTTTCGGGCTGGGCTGTACCATAGCCACTTACACCGTTTGCTGCAGCTGCAGCTGCGGATGTCTGTCTTGCCTTGATCTTCTTCTTTCTGGAATGGCTCATAAACAGTGACATGATCAAAAGTACGATAAGCAGTATACCAAGACCTACCACAACGAACAGCAGCAGATCACGGTAAGAGTCAACAGGTGTTGTAGGAATGATGATATTGTCGCCGCCGATGGTGGTTCCACCGTTGCCAAGGGGATTAGACAGGGCAAAAGTAGTGTTGTATACAGACACATTGTCAACCGTGGTACCTGCTGCCATTGCAACAAGCTCCTCCATTGCTTCACGCTCGGTCTCGGTCATCTCGTTCTCGTTTATCATAAGACCTACAGAAAGACGCTCTATCTCGTAGCCATCCTTGATTATCTCGTTCTTGATGTTTGTAACATAATACTCCATCTCGGTCTTATTATAATAGTATGTTTGACCATCCTCTAAATAGTCGTATGTAGGATAATCGGGAGAAAGGTCGCCGTTAGGCGTTGTGCCTACAAGACCTGCATCAGCAGCGAGATTTCCACCCTCGCCAATCTGTACACCGTGACCAAGCACACCGGAGTTATTCTCGCTCTCGGGAGAGGGAAAGTACTCCTCAGAAGTGGTAGTTCTCTTGTCATAGTCAAGGATAGCAGCAACATTAAATGCGTAATTGCCCTTGCCGTAAACAGTATCCAGCATATCACCAAGGCCATCTTCAAGAGCAGCCACAAACTCCTTCTGAAATTCCTGACGTCTTCTTGCGATATCAACACCGCTCTCATCAACATCGGGCAGATCATCGAGAGAAGGATCGATCCACTCATAGCTCTCGCCTGTAGTATCCATAATGGAAACATTGTCGTTTGTGAGATTTTCAACGCTTGCAGTTACTGCACGATACATTGCACGAACCTCAGCATTGGAAAGCTCATAATTAGGCTTGAGATTAAGTATGACAGAGCAGGATGTAACGCCCTTATCGGTAACGATGACATAATCGCTCACCTCAGGCATATTCAGCAGTACGGTAGCATCCTTAACACTGTCAAGTGTAGCAAGTGCAGCAGCGATCCTTGTTTCAAGCTGCTGACGCTTTACCTCACGCTTATCGGAATCGGTAGACCAAAGGTCAACACCATTGTTCCATATCTCGTAGTCTGTAGAGGAAGTGGGATAGCCCTGCATATACATCTGCATACGAAGGTAATCCACCTGCTCCTCAGGCACGATGATATCACCATCGCCCGTTACCGTAACATCGGTAATACCAAGATCCTGAATAGCGGCTGCAATAGTGCCTGCCTCCTCATCCTCAACACCCGAGAACAGCACTGCGCTGCTCTTCTGATTGAGAATAATTACCAATACGATAATTATTGCAATAATTGCTATTGGGACAGATATCAGAAGTATCTTCATTACCTTTGAAAGATCTGTCCACTTTTCCTTGACCGTTGTCACAACAGTCTTAAACTTCTCATTCATCTAAAAAAAGACCTCCGAAGCTCACCTTTTGAGAGCTCAACTTAATATATTTTCTACGCTCTTTGCCTTAGGCTGAGCTTTTTATACCTGCATATTAATGATGGTGTTGTAAGCCGAAACCACTTCGTTCTTAACAGTCACCAACAGGTCAACTGCGACGGAAGCCTTCTGTATATTAGCCTCCACCTGCGCCAGATCATCGATATTTCCGAGCATAAGATCGATAGCATCACGGTCTACCTGCTCATTTGTTTCAACGACATTTGTTACAAGCCCCTTGAACACATCAAGGAACGATGCCTCGTTAACATCTACTACGCCTATAGCCTCGGGAATGTGATCCGAGTTTATAGGAAGCATCTCCTTCATAGGCTCCATAGCCCGCATTGCAGGAAGATGATTTACACTTGTTATATCCATTTATATCAGTTCCTTTCAAGATCTAGCATCAGATCACTGACCGATGTTGAGCGCCTTCTGCGCCATGCTTTTAACTACCTCAAATACTGCCATATTAGCGTCATACATATTAGCCGCCTCGATAGCGTCGATCTGCTCTACAGCCACATCGACATTCGACTCGTAAATATATCCACGCTCATCAGCAAGAGGATGAGTAGGATCATATACCGGCTCGCAGGCAGTCTCATCATCGACTACCTCAACAGCCTCAACACCTCTGTACTTTATGTACTTGCGGAAATGCGTTTCATTAGTGCCAAGCCTTGTCATAAGCTGCGCCTTGAAGGTCTTATCCTCACCGAACACTACCATCTGACGCTTGTAGACATCCTCCTCAGTGGTGGCTACATTGTCGGCATTAGCGACATTCTGAGAGATGATATCCATCCTGAAGCGCTGCGCAGTAAGACCTGACAGCGGGATATTAAGTGAGCTTAAAAATGCCATTTATGTATCCTCCTTACTTTGTGGTCATAGCACTGCGCATACGGGTGAAATTACCGTTCATCATATCGATAAGCGCATCATACTGGAGCTGTGCCCTTGCAAGCTCAGCCTGCTGCACATCGTTATCAACGTTGTTGCCGTCTGCTTGGTCATTTGTGTAATAGTCGATCACAACTCCCGAAACAAGGTCAAGCTCTTTCTTAACACTGCCGTTCTGACGGAGCTTGTCCCTCAGTACACCGCTGAACTCAAGATACTTGCAGTTATAATCAGGAGTATCCGCATTTGCAATATTCTGTGCGATGACCTGCTGCTTCTGCCAGAGAACGCTCAAGCCCTGCTCAGTTATACGGAATGCGGTGGTATCAAAAAGTGCCATAATAATTCCCCTTTACTTATGATATCTCCAAAATCTATAGTCAAAATGACAATGCTCCATTATTACATTTTCTTACATTTTGACCGCCAATGGGCGCAATCATCCCATAGTTACTCGTATTATAATTATACAACATTTAATGCCATATTGCAACTTTTTTTTCAAAAAACCTAATTTTTCCGAGAGATTTTTAACATAGTCATTTGTCGATTATTATACAATTACAACAACTAACAATCGGCATTTTCGTTAAAAAAACGAAAACTTATTCAATGTGCATAAATTTTGCGCAAAAAATTCTACAAATTTTGTTACATATTCAAAATCAGGCTATCATTGTAATAGCGACAGTTTTATGGACACATGCGCATTATCGTGTCATTCTTATTAGAAACAAAGGAGCCTCACCCCTTTCAGGGCAAGGCTCCTTCGCTAATATATTGGGGGAATGGGAGAAATCAGGCTGCAAGGCTGTTAAATATCTCAGCCGCATCATCGAGATATTCCTCAGAAATATAGAATTCAACCATATCATAGCTACTATAGTTAAGCTCTTCAAACGAACTGCAATCCAGCATCACCAGCTTGTATACTACATCCGAAGAATACATACCCGAGTATGTCTCAGAAGATACCTTGATAAGTTCTTTCACCTCGGCACTGTCTACAGGCAGAGATCTGACCGTCATATAGTCGCCAGAGCCAAACAGCTCTGTAACAATCTCCTGATCCGTCACTTCCATATTGCCGTACTTCTCAAAGAACAGGTCTACATCATATCCATACTGCTCCAGATCTTCTACTGTAAAATCGCCGGTAAGATAAAACAGCATTTCAGGGTTTGTATACTCTGTATTCATAATACCGCTTTCAGATATGTCATACTTCACTATGAAAGCACTTTCGTAATCAGATGTATCCACACCGTCAAACAAGCCCTTTACGCCCTTGCTCTCAAGCAGAGCTATGGTGTTTTCATACCAAGGCAACAGCGAGAGATGGAAGGTATAATAACTGCTCGAAGAATACGCAGGTACATCATTATGGCGGAACTCAAGATGCTCATACACACCTGCGTTCATCACACGCTCAATGGTAGCAAGCTCGCTGTCCTTCCTGAGAGCCTCTGCAAGCTCCTGAGGAGCTATTCGTGCTTCATAATACTTGTCGTCATCCATAGTCATAACACCATAGATGATATACTTGTCGTCGTCAGTATTTTCTCTGAACCACTCAAACTGCACAGGAACGATATTGCTGTAATACAATTCAGCTGAGAACAGCGAATCCATCGCCTGCTTATATCGTTCCTCGGTGATAGCGTACTCTCTGCTCACTACAGAGCCATCCTTCATCGAATAATCCACCACAAACTGGAAAGTGTTCTCATCCGTTTCAGGACCATCCTTGGGTATATCCTTATGGAAATCGATTATCTTCTGTATCTCCTCTTCGCTGGTCACGCTACCGATGAGATTGCCGTTGGTGTTTTGGTTGTTCCACACCCATATCTGAGCCTTAGAAACAGAGCCCGCATCGGGAGTATAGCCCGCAATGCCCATACCATTTGAATAAAACAGCACTGCGCAGATTCCAAAGCTAGCCGCAGTAATAACAACATACTTCAGCAAAGTGATATAAAACTTCTTGAAGCCCTTGCCGCTGACAAGCTCCATAATTACAAACAGCACGAAGGTAGTTATAAGCCATGCAACGATATATCCCTCAGGACGCTCGTTGTAGCTATAATAAAGAATACTATCGTCACTCATTTCCTTGATAGCATTGAAAATAAATATGCTGAAGCAGCTTGTTATCGCAAATGTAACGGCAGCAGGAATAGCGACCTTTACGATATCAAACACATAGGGACTTCCTACACGCTCCGCACGACGATACTTGATGAGGAAATAAGATGCCACAAACAGTCCGATCGTAACGATCAGCATAGGAATGAGCACCTCGACATGGAACATAGGCGCTGCAAAGCTCTGCTCCATCTCATCGTAGTAATATTCGCCCGACATCGCATAGAGAAGTGTCACGCCAAGCAGTCCGAGAGGAGAACTTACTGCAACAGAAAGATACTCACTGGCATTACCCGAACTTGTATAGCCATATACATTTGTCAGCACTATCGCCATACATACGAAGTGGATGATCGGCACTATCGCATTTATTACAAAGGGATAGATACGTGCCTCTGCTGTTCGTCCACAAAGCGACAGCACAAACAAACTGAGCGCAGTGAACATTATGCAGGAAACAAATCCCGTAAAAACGTGCTGATCAAAAATATTGCACACCATTGCCACCATTTCTGCTTCATCATCGGCATAGGGCAAAAACCTGAACAATACACAGCCAATGATAATAGCAATAAGATGCGGCACAAGGCTTCCCGCAAAGCTTGCAAGCAGGTCGCCGAAAAAGCGTGTATCATCAGATACAGGCAGAGCATAATCCATATCTACCACTGTCTTGTCATACAACCAGCGATAAGATTTAGCGCAGATGATGTAGTTCATAACGAACATCAGTACCAGCATGATAACACCGATAAATACCGCTGCGATCGCAATGCCCTCCAAAGTATCACAAAGGCCTTCAAGGCGCAGATATTCGGGATCATCGTAATAATCATAGGACATAAAATCGTGCATGGCTCTGTAAGCATCCATCTCCTCTGATACATTAGCGAAAGCCACCAGAAGCGAAAGCGCCGTAGGATAGCTGAACAGCGCAAAAATGCCGTTCAATATTATCAGCGAACGCATATTGCGTAGCTTATACAGAAAATAAGTGCCGAACTTTGAAAAATTACCTGTCAAGCTTTGAGCTGTCATAGCCAAGCACCTCCATTTCGTAGATAAATATCTCCTCAAGGCTGAGGGGTACTTCATCATATATTTTAGGATTCTTTGCGTTAATCTCATTGCGGATAGTTTCACGATCACCCTTTGCAATAATGTGAGTTACACTGCCCACATTATCAAGGTGAAGCACCTCAAATCCGCTGAATTCTTCCGCAGTAACGGGCGCATCAAATGCAGTCTGTATCTTCACTACATTACCCTTTACGTTGTCAAGCTCACGGTCAAAGATCATCTTTCCACCGTGCATAAGTCCCACTCTGTCGCAGAACTCATCTATCTCACTCAGATTATGCGAGGAGAAGATTACTGTAAGGTTGTTGTCAAGCATTGCATCGATAAGCATCTGCTTTACGATGATACGCATCGTAGGATCAAGTCCGTCAAATGCTTCATCAAGAAACAGATAAGGAGTCTTGCAGGCAATGCCACAAATAACTGCCGCTTGACGCTTCATTCCCTTAGAGAATGTATTAAGACGCTTTTTCATCGGCAGCCCGATGGTGCTGTGAAGTTTTTCAAACAGTGCATCGTCAAAGCTGTCGTAGAAGCGTTTGTAGTAAGCCTTCATCTCTGCCAGTGTCATATCATTGAACTGTACAGTTTCATCGTTGATGAAAAACACCTTGCCTTTTATAGGCACATTGTTGTATACCGCCTGTCCATCAATGGTAACCTCGCCTGAACAGGGTCTGTAGATACCCGAAAGCAAGCGCAGCAACGTAGATTTGCCAGCACCGTTAGAGCCCAGCAAGCCATAAGCACTGCCCTCTGGAATAGATACACTGACACCGTCAAGGGCATTTTTGTCATCGAACTTCATGACAACATTTTTAATCTCGATCATGTTTCTCCCCCTTTTCTGTCATCTGACCAAACTTTGTTTACCAGCCCAACCGTTTCATCCTTTGTTATTCCGCTTTTGTAAGCGGTAGCAAGAGCATTCTCTAGACGCTTGACTGCATCCGCACGGATAGCCGCTGCAGCATCAGTCTTTTGCGCCACATAGCTACCCTTTGCAGGGATAGAGTAAATGAGCCCTGCCTGCTCCAGCATCGCATAAGCCTTCTGCACTGTGTTGGGATTGATGCCCAGCTGCTTTGCCACCTCACGTACCGCAGGCAGCTTTTCATCGGGCAGCAGCTGCTCAGCCGAAATGAGCTGTGCAATCGAGCTGTAAAGCTGCTCATAAATTGGAGCCTTGCCGGAAAGCTGAATATCAAACACGCTATGACCTCCTTTTCAGAATATCTGATGTCACTTTATATCACCAAAACACCAGTATATCCAAGTATATTCCCGTCGACGACGGTCTATGTATTAAATGTATCAACTGTACTATTCGTGTTAGTACAGTTGTATTATACCACGTAATACAGTTGTTGTCAATAGGTTTTCATAAATATTTCTGATTTTTTTACAAATCTAAGAAAATTCGGCTGCATCTCTTAATGCAGCCGAAAAATCATTATCCTATCCAGTAAGGCTCAAAATTTGAAAATCTCCAAACACCATACTGCCTTATAACTGTATAAGTATATTCCTTTTCATAGGTAGAGTCTGCCTCGCCGAGAAATGTAGAGTATACCGTAAACTCAGCAGTATCCTCAGCAAGCGTGGAAAGCTCAAAAACAGAACTTACATATCCGAGGTCAGCGCCACCGGCACCGTCAGCATAATACATCCTGCCATCATCACCCATTCTGAAGCAATTGCTATCCATTAGCGAATTGATTATCTCCTCAGAGAAATACTTTCCGAGGTGGCTCAAAAGCTCCTGCATAGTATCAAAACGCTCATCGAGAACCAGATAATACACTTTTCCTTCAACTTCAAACGACACATTGGGATCACATTCCAGTGACCTCGTCAAAAAGAGCCTATATAGCTCAGATGCATTTGCAAATATATCCTCGGCAGCCTGTATGGTAGGGTCAAGCTGAGGATACGACTCGCTTGCAGGCAGAAGCGCATACTGCATGGAGTTTTCATAATAGCGATAAACCGTTGTGCCATCTTCAGATATATAGTAATCGCACATATAGTACAGCGTTCCCTCATGCTCGTCATAGCAGCTTACCGCATGATAAAGCGACCCGTCTATCTCAGCAGTAGCATCCTTATCGGCGAATATGTACACTTTATCCTTCTGCGGCAATCCAAGATACTCATTATCGTATGCAGTGATAAACCCTGCATAGATGTTTTCCGGCACAGTTTCCTCGGGTTGCTCAACAGTATCAGGCTCGGATGAGGTAGTAGTTTCCTCAGTGGCAGTGGTCGTTGCTACTGTGGTGGCTTCACTTTCCTCGGGGATGCTCTCCTCCTCTGTAGCAATAGTAGTATCACTGGTTGCCGCTGTAGTTGTATGCTCCTGCTGGGTGGTATTGGTATCCTCACCGCCACTGCATCCAACAAGCACAGCGCATAAAGCGACCGATATAAAAATTGAAGCAATGAATTTTTCCATAAATAATCCTCACACAAAAAACGCAGCGCAAATCACCACTTGCGCCGCATTTTATTGATTGTTGCAAGTCACAGGCATGATACATCAATATGCATCATACACTCCGATTTATGCATCGATCAAAGAACACCGCCATCCTCAGCAGTAGGCTCGTCCTCGATAAGGTCAACGATCTCCTTGCTTACCTCGTTGATCTCCTCAGCAGAAAGTGCCTCGGTGTTATCAAAGGAAGCATCAAGAACATCATCGTCCTCATCATCCCAGTCGATGTCATCCCAATCGTCGAAGTAATCCTCTTCGTTCTGCTTCTCCAGCTTCTTCTTAGTGATGATAGCAGCCGCAGCGATACCACCCGCAACAGCGAGCAGACCGATAAGAGCAATTCCTAAAGCCTTCATATCGTATACCTCCGTAATATGCAGAATGTCCATAAGTTATAACAGTAGTATATACCTTTTTATCGTTTTTTGCAAGAGCAATCCCACATTTTATGAAAAATTGCCAAAAAGGTCACATATTATCTGTCATATTCATCAAAATCGAGATAGCTGCAATAGGAGCAGTTTCACAGCGCAGTATACGCTTTCCTAAAGATACAGGGACAAATCCATGCACCGACAGCTTTTCCGCCTCATCGGGAGTAAATCCACCCTCACTGCCGATAACTATATCGATATTCTGCTTCAGCTCAGATACTGCCTGCTTTATAGGCAGCTCTGCGCACTCATAAAACAGTATGCCCGTATTCTTCTCAGATAGCATGGAAGGAAGGGCAGAAAATTCTACCACCTCATGCACCTGCGGAATGATCCCTCTGCCGCACTGCTTTGCAGCTTCATATGCTATGCGGCGATATCGCTCGGTCTTTTTTGCCATCTGCTTTTTATCGGGACGACTGACGCAGCGTTTCGAGAAGAATGGCACTATCTCGCAAGCACCGCACTCTACAGCCTTTTGCACGATGAATTCCATTTTATCGCTCTTCGGCATCGCCTGAAACAGACGGATATGCACTGTAGGCTCTGCCTCATTCGGTGACTTATCCAGCAGTTCAAATACACATTCACCGCTGCTGCTTTCCAGTCTTGCAAGATAATCGGTGCCCCTGCCATCGCAAATGACAGCATGATCACCCTCTCTCATACGCAACACCTGCGAAGCGTGTTTAGCATCCTCGCCAGTCAGCACCGCCGAGGTATCCGATATATTTTCAGTAAAGAAGCGTGGATAACGCCAACGCTCCATTTTTATCTCTTCAGCTTCCATATCCTTCTCCAAATCATCAATTCCAGCCATATACATCGTTCTGTCCGAACAGTCTTGAAACGCTCTCCTTAAGCCCTGCGTGCCACTCGTTCTCCAGATGAGGATCGTTTTCAATGATGCGTTCCGCCAAGCTTGCAACCTCAGTAAGTATATTTGCATCGTCTGCAATATCTGCCACCTTCAGCGGCGGCAAGCCGTGCTGCTCTCTTCCGAAGAAGTTTCCAGGGCCTCTCAAAGCGAGGTCTTCCCTTGCTATCTCAAATCCGTCAGTAGTCCTGACCATAGCGTCAGTGCGAGCTTTTGTGTACTCACTGCCGTTGTCAGTCATCAGCACACAAAAGCTTTCGTGTGAGCCTCTGCCAACTCTGCCTCGCAGC
Source organism: Oscillospiraceae bacterium (assembly GCA_045544715.1). GTDB lineage: Bacteria > Bacillota > Clostridia > Oscillospirales > Ruminococcaceae > CAG-115. The sequence continues at coordinate 55,240 of JAZPZN010000026.1, forward strand.
TGATGCAGCTGAGAAAGCCCGAACTGTTCCGCATTTTCAATAAGCATCACCACGGCATTCGGCACATCTATTCCTACCTCAATGACAGTGGTGGAAATCAGCATTTTCAAGCGGTTTTCCTTGAAGGCTGTCATTACGGCATCTTTTTCAGCCTGCTTCATTTTTCCGTGCAGAAGTCCAATAGGAATTCCGCTAAATTCACCTTCGGAAAGCTTCTGCAAGTATGCCACCGCAGATACCTTTTCGCTATTTTCGCTCTCTTCCACCAATGGACAGACGATGTATGCCTGCCTGCCCTCGGCAATGTGCTTTTTTATGAAATTGTATATTCTCGGACGGAACGAGGTGTCAACAGCATAAGTCTTTATAGGTATTCTTCCCTTTGGCATCTCATTTAATACAGAAATATCAAGATCGCCATATACTATAAGTGCCAGCGTTCTGGGGATAGGGGTAGCCGACATCGCAAGGATATGCGGATTGTAGCCCTTCTCAGCCAATGCCGAGCGTTGGCTTACACCAAATCTATGCTGCTCATCCACCACTACAAGCCCCAGCTTTTTCAGCTCTGAAGATTTTTGTATCAACGCCTGAGTGCCAACAAGCACATGTATCTCTCCCTCAGCAGCCGCAGCACGCACCTGCTTCTTCTGCGCCGCTGTAAGGCTGCCCGAAAGCAGCTCAACACGCACGCCCAAGCTGCTCAGCATGCTGCTGAACGTGGAATGATGCTGTTTAGCAAGCACCTCAGTAGGTGCCATCACCACCGTCTGAAAGCCGTTTTTATACGCAAAATAGGCTACAGCTGCCGCCACCATAGTTTTACCAGAACCCACATCGCCTTGCACCAGCCTGTTCATAGGATACAGCTTCTTCATATCAGCGATGCAGTCGGATACAGCGTTCAACTGCGCATTCGTCGGTGTGAATGGCAACGAATCGTAAAGCGCTCCGAGATCCTGCTCCTGCATCACAGCACCGCTAAGCTCTCTGCCACGATGCTTCATCAGCGAAAGCCCCAACTTCAGCGTCAGCAGCTCCTCAAACACCAATCGTCGACGGGCTGCGCTATACTCCTCACGGCTTTTGGGAAAATGAATTTTTTTCACTGCCTCGTCACGGCTGAGCAGATCATACTTTTTCATCATCCCTAAAGGAAGATATTCGGGTTGCTTTACCGTCAGTAGCGCATTCTTTATATTTGCTGATATCATATTGTTAGTGAGCCCTGCAGTCAAAGGGTATTTGGGCAGTAAGCACTCCTCGCCCACTTTTATAAACATCGGGCTTGTTACATGCCAGCCGTATTTATCCTCGCCTATCTTGCCGTAAAAGATATACTCCTCATCTTCCTTGAGCTTATCAAAAGTATACTTGGTATTGAAGAAGATAGCACTGATATCATCATCGCCATCCGTCAGCACCGCCTTATACAAAGCAAGCTTGCTGTAACTGCTGAAGGGTGCCAGCTTTTTTTTCACAAACGCACGAAAGGCGCAGACCTCGCCGCTCTGCACCTCCGCTATTGATGTTGCGTCGGTGAAGTCAACATAATCCCGAGGGAATACCTCGACAAGCTGCTCCACCGTTTCAACGCCCATCTTTTTATATAAATCTGCTGTTTTGGGGCCAATGCCCTTGATATCAACTATTTCCATAAAACTCCTATAAAGCTAAAGCTTTACTCTACAGAAATGATGTAATAATAAACAGGCTGTCCGCCATTTACCAGCACGATATCAATATTATCACTTATCTTGCTGCGAAGCTTTTCATAAGCCTCGTTTGCATCCTCGTCGGTTACATCGCTACCATAGATAACAGTGATAAAGCTGCTGGAACCTGTTGTCAGACGTCTTGTCAGCTTGACGAGCGCCTTTGTAACATCATTCTCAGTGAACACTATCTTTCCGTTATCCATCGCAAGTATCTCGCCTTGCTTTATCTTGTGACCGTCATACTCACTATCACGCACCGCAAAGGTTATCTGACCACTTGCAACCCTGCCAAGTGCCTGCGTCATCTCGCTGCGATTTGTCTTGAAATCCGCATCGGGATCAAACGCCATCATCGCTGCGATACCCTGAGGGATAGTTCTGGACTGCAGCACACACACATTTCTGTCGGCAAGCTTTACAGCTTGCTCAGCAGCCATGATTATGTTCTTGTTATTGGGAAGCACGAATACATTGTGAGCCGGTGTCTGACCGATAGCCTCAAGAATATCCTCAGTAGAAGGATTCATTGTCTGACCGCCCCTTACAAGACTGTCAGCACCGAGGTCACGGAACAAGGCCTCAACACCTGCACCTGCTGCCACAGCTACAAATCCCATATCCTTTTCGGGGGCAACGGGAGGCTTTCTGTTCACCTGCGCTGCCTCGTCAGCCTTGATGATATTATTGTGCTGCTCACGCATGTTTTCTATCTTCATCTTGGTGAGCTCACCGAACTTCAAGCCCTCCTCAATCGCCTTGCCGGGGTGGTTAGAGTGAACGTGCACCTTGATTATCTCGTCATCATCAACAACAACTACGCAGTCGCCGATAGTTTCAAGATATGCACGCAGGGCTGTTGCATCCTTTGCACCGCTCTTCTTCATAACGATAAACTCGGTACAGTATGCAAAAGTTATCTCTTCATTTGCACCTGCAGCTGCACTTGCAGCAACCGCTACTGCAGCTGCAGGCTTTATTGCCTCCGCAGCTTCAACAGCCTCACCGCCGCTGATAACTGCATACATACCCTCAAGTATAACGATAAGACCCTTACCGCCTGCGTCAACTACACCTGCTTTTGCAAGTGCAGGCAACAGCTCAGGGGTCTTTGCAAGGCTCTTTTCAGCCTCGTCGATGTAAGCCTTGATGAACTCAGCTGCATCGCCACCCTCAACAGCGAGAGAAACGGTATTTTCATAAGCCTCTCTTGCTACTGTGAGTATCGTGCCCTCAGTGGGCTTCATCACCGACTTATATGCCGCATCAACACCCAGTTTGAATGCACCACTGAGAGCCTTGGCATCTGCTGTTTCCATACCAGCCAAGCCCTTAGATAGACCTCTGAATATCAGCGACAGAATAACACCTGAGTTACCCCTCGCACCACGCAGCATTGCAGACGCAACGATCTTTGCGATATCTCCCGCACCCTGCCCGTCAGAGGCAGCCTTCAGCTCTCCGACTGCGTTATTGATAGTCATAGACATATTCGTGCCGGTATCTCCATCAGGCACGGGGAAAACATTAAGCTCATCGACAGCCTGCTTCTGGTTAGTTATGTTGTTTGCTCCCGAAATAACAGCCTGTCTTAGGAGCTTTCCTGTGATCATCATTGTTAATATACCTTCCTATATTTTCATTGTTGTATGGTAGCCGCACCCTGCGGCAGAAAGTACTGTTTTTTCGCATATCAATTGCTTTTCAACAAAGCACTATATCAAGATGTGCGAATTCCGTCAACGTAAACATTCACCTTTTCAACAGAGATGCCCGTGTTCTCTTCAACGGTATAACGCACCTTGTTGATGATACTCTTAACGATAGTATTTACATTCACACCGTACATTACAGTGATATGCAGGTCAATTACTAGCTTATCCTTGCCTACGGTGACAGATACTCCTCTCTCTACCTTGTCCTTTACAAAGGGAAGTATCGAGCCAAGCGTCTGCTTTGCACTATTAATATTCATGCTAACAACACCAAAGCAGTTTGTAACAGTATTACCGATCAGCTGCATGAAATAGTCCTGCGTGATAGTGATCTGTCCCAAATGATTTTGTACCTTGATCATACTATAGCCTCCTTTTATATGTAATCAGAAAATAAAGTTATCCGACTTGAACACCTATTGGATCAAAATGCCCTTTGCGCTTGTGCTGCACACGCCCACAAAGCCATCGGGGAACTTGTTTGCAGCCGCCAGTGCACTGTCTGCAGTATCAAACACTCCAAATACCGCTGCGCCACTGCCTGTCATCATGGCAGCTTTTGCACCGCTGTCAAGGAGCCTTGATTTTATACTCTCAATGCGCTCGTCAGCATACAGCACCTCGAACACATTGTAAAGTTCGGTGTAAAACTCTCCTCTTGCCGCTGCACAAATGAAATCGTCAAGTCTGCCTTTTTTCGGGATCGGGGCATTGTCGTACTTTTTATATGCCGCACCTGTCGGACAGGTGAAATCAGGCATGATAATGAGATAGCAACCAATGAATGGCTCAGTATCGCTCATTATCTCACCGATACCCTTGCAAAGCTTAGTACCACCCTCTAGGCAGAACGGAACATCTGCACCAAGCTCTGCAGCCAGCTGCAGTAGCCTTTTATGGCTCACTCTATCGGGGAATGCTTCATCCAGTATTGCCAGCACCGCCGCTGCGTCAGCACTGCCGCCGCCCATGCCTGCACCGCTCGGGATACTCTTTTTGATATCTATATGGAGCTGTACCTGCTCTCCAGTTTCATCAACGAACCTCTGCGCCGCCTTGTATGCAAGATTGCGTTCATCAGCAGGTATCTCAGGCTTGTTGCAGCTGACAGAGATCCCCGCACCGCTGCTGATATCAACCGTAACAGTATCGCAGAGATCTATGCTCTGCATAACTGTTTCAAGCTCGTGATATCCATCGGGAAGCGTGCCCATGATATCCAGATAGAGATTAAGTTTTGCACAGGCAAATGCACTTATCGTGCGCTTGTCGCTCATTTTTTGATCTCCTCCAGAAACTCTCTGATGCGTCCGAGAGCAGTTGTAAGATGCTGCACTGAGTAGGCGTAGCTCACCCTTACAAAACCCTCTCCACTCTCACCGAAAGCATTTCCGGGAACAACTGCCACCTTTTTATCATATATGAGCCTCTCGCAAAACTCTGCAGAGGTCATGCCCGTAGATTTTATGCAAGGAAACACATAAAATGCTCCTTCTGGCTCAAAGCAGTCGAGACCCATATCATTGAAGCCTTTTACAAGCAGTCTGCGGCGCATATCATACTCCGCAACCATCTCATCCACCTCTTCACGGCACTTCGTCATAGCGACGATGGCTGCATGCTGACTGATGGTAGGGCTGCTCATTATACAATATTGATGCAGCTTCAGCATCTGCTTCATAACAGGCTGAGGACCTGCTGCATAGCCAAGTCGCCATCCCGTCATCGCAAAAGCTTTAGAGAAACCGTTGATTACAATAGTACGCTCCCTCATGCCATCAATTTCAGCAAAGGAAACGTGCTTTTCGCCGCCGTAGGTCATCTCGCTGTATATCTCATCGGAAAGCACGATGATATTAGTGTCACGTATCACCTCTGCAATAGCCTCGAGGTGCTCTCTCCGCATAACTGCACCTGTAGGATTGTTCGGAAATGGCAGTACCAAAGCCTTAGTGCGAGGAGTTATACGCTCCTTCAGTGCCTGTGCCGTAAGGCGAAAATTATCCTCACGCTTTGTGACTATCGGCACAGGAGTGCCTCCGCACATGCTGACTATCGGAGAATAGCATACAAAACTAGGCTCAGGAACCAGCACCTCATCCCCTGCCTGCACCAGTGTGCGCAGAGCCATGTCAATAGCCTCGCTTCCGCCTACGGTGACGATTATCTCGCTTTTAGGATCATATTCGGTGTGGATAGTGGTCTTGAGATAAGCGGAAATTGCGTTTCTAAGCTCCATAAGACCACTGTTTGCAGTGTAGGCAGTCTTGCCCTTCTCAAGCACTCTGATAGCCTCCTTGCGGACAGCCCAGGGAGTCTTAAAATCAGGTTCACCTACAGAAAGAGAGATAACACCCTCTACCTGCTGTGCAATATCAAAAAATTTTCTGATACCCGAGGGCTGGATATTCTGTATCCTGTCGGGTATTATTTTGTCATAATCTATCACGGGGAAACCAGACTCCTTTCGTCAATGGTATCCTCGCTGAATACATGATCCTTCTCCTTGTATCGCTTGAGGATAAAATGGGTAGCGGTAGAAACAACTCCCTCAAGGCCGGAAAGACGCTCGCTGACGAACAGTGCGACCTTTCTAAGGCTCGTGCCCTTGATAGTAACAGAGAGATCATAAGCACCGCTAAGGAGGAATACGCTATCAACCTCATCATACTCCATAATGGTGTGTGCAAGGTCATCAAAGCCCTTACCCTTCATGGGTGTCACCTTGATCTCGATTATAGCGGTAACGTGAGTTTCGTCAAAGCGCTCCTCATTTATAATAGCCGTATAGCCCATTAATATTCCGTCACTTTCGAGCTGCTTTATCTGCGCTGCCACATCGGCTTCAGTAGTACCCAGCATCGCCGCCAGCTCTGCGTTTGTAAGTCTTGCGTTCTGTCTTAACAGGTCAAGAAGCTTGTCGTTCATAATATTTTCCTCCTAAATTTTGATGAATGTAGGCTGTTTCTTTATGAATATACATATCTCATTATAACCGATTTCTTTCAGTATTGCAATACATTTAGGGATATCTGCTCCCACATCACATACCCGATGTGCATCAGAGCCTACGGTTATCAGCCTGCCGCCCTTGTCAAAATAACGTTTTATGTACTCAGCGGAAGGCATCGGAACACCTAAGCCCTTGCGAATTCCCGAGGAATTTACCTCAAGCGCAATATCGCTTTTTATAATGGTATCTAGTATCTTGTCGATAATAGACGAATAACGCACCATATCGACGGAATGCCCGCCCTCGCCGCAAATAAACCTCAGCGGAAAGGTGAGGTGCGACAGGGAGCAGAATTTGCCCCACTCAGCAAGCGCCAGCTCCTCCTCGAAGTATTCATCCATGCAGCGGAGCCTGTCAACCTCGCTGTCAGGCACTTCGTTGAGATAAGGATAGCTCCTCGTGCGGTGCTGTGAACCAAGAACGAAGTCATAATCATACATATCAAGTATCTTTTCCGCCTGCGGCAAGTCATACAACGGCTGACCCAGCTCAGCACCGAAATACACATTCATCCTGCCATCGTATTTTGCTTTAAGCGCCAGATAAATCTCACGACTACGCTCCATAGCCTCCCAATATTCCCAGCTGCCGAGCTTTTCATTCTCGATATGGTCAGTCAGTGTAAAATGCTTTATACCTAAGCCGCAGGCTCGCTCAGCCATCCTCTCGGGAGAATCGTTGCCATCAGGTGACAGCGTTGAATGATTGTGACAATCAGCAGGGATAGCACCTGCCATTTTAATTGTATCATAGTTCATAATATATCTCTTCTTTTGTTCTAAAAAATTAACTGTTTCTTTGCTGAAGATATGATATAATAGGTGCAGTTTCAAGGAAAAGATGTTATTCTCCTTATCTCACGAAATATTATACATAAAAATTGTATTTAAAAAAGTTTTTTTATTATTTTATCACAAAATTTTAAATTTGTCTATGAATACATTTACTTTTTCCGAATTTTTTAGTATAATAGATAAGAAATAATAATTTAAAGCTATGCGAGCAGTTATTTTACACAATACGCCCGCAGCAAGGAGGACAAAATGAGAGCAGTAGTAGCTGTTATCGGTAAGGACACAGT
>JAZPZN010000027.1:0-8038 GCA_045544715.1 Oscillospiraceae bacterium
AGAACCACTATGCCGCTGAATATATCTACAATGCCTACAAGGACACCAAGACCTGCGGTGTCATCGAAGAAGATACTGCCTATGGCATCCGTAAGATCGCAGAGCCCATCGGTGTCATTGCAGCCGTCATCCCCACCACCAATCCCACTTCAACTGCCATTTTTAAGACTCTGCTGGCCCTGAAGACCCGCAACGGTATCATCATCAGCCCCCATCCCCGTGCTAAGAAAAGCACTATCGAGGCAGCAAAGATAGTACTTGAGGCTGCTGTCAAGGCAGGTGCTCCCGAGGGCATTATCAGCTGGATCGATATCCCCTCCCTTGAGCTTACAAATATGGTAATGAAAGAGGCAGATATCATCCTTGCAACAGGCGGCCCCGGTATGGTCAAGGCTGCATACTCCAGCGGTAAGCCCGCACTCGGCGTAGGCGCAGGCAACACTCCCGCTATCATCGACGAGAGCGCTGACATTCTGTTGGCTGTAAGCTCCATCATCCACTCCAAGACATTTGACAACGGTATGATCTGCGCATCTGAGCAGAGCGTTATCGTTCTCGACAAGATATATAAGAAGGTCAAGGAGGAGTTCACCGCAAGAGGCTGTTACTTCCTCAAGGACAAGGAGATCGACAAGGTTCGCAAGACTATTATCATCAACGGCTCTCTCAATGCAAAGATCGTAGGTCAGAGTGCTTACACCATTGCAAAGCTCGCAGGTGTTGATGTTCCCGAATGCACAAAGATACTCATAGGTGAGGTCGAAAGCGTTGAGCTTTCTGAGGAGTTCGCCCATGAAAAGCTCTCCCCCGTTCTCGCTATGTATAAGGTCAAGAGCTTTGAAGAAGCCCTCGACAAGGCCGACAGACTCATTCAGGACGGCGGCTTCGGCCATACCTCTTCGCTGTATATCAATGCCGTTACTGAGCGTGAAAAGATAGACATCTACGCTGAGCGTATGAAGGCTTGCCGTATGCTTATCAATACCCCCTCTTCCCACGGCGGTATCGGTGACCTTTATAACTTCAAGCTCGCTCCCTCCCTCACACTTGGCTGCGGAAGCTGGGGCGGTAACTCAGTAAGTGAAAACGTTGGTGTTAAGCACCTGCTCAATATAAAGACTCTTGCAGAGAGGAGAGAGAATATGCTGTGGTTCAGAGCACCTGAGAAGGTGTATATCAAGAGAGGCTGTCTGCCCGTTGCCCTTGATGAGCTGAAGAATGTTATGGGTAAGAAGCGTGTATTCATCGTTACCGACAGTTTCCTGTTCAAGAATGGCTACACCAAGTGCGTGACCGACAAGCTCGATGAAATGGGAATCACTCACGCTACCTTCTCCGATGTTGAGCCTGATCCTACCCTTGCCTCCGCAAAGGCAGGCGCAGCAGTTATGAAGAGCTTTGAGCCCGACTGCATCATCGCAGTAGGCGGTGGCTCAGCTATGGACGCAGCGAAGATAATGTGGGTACTCTATGAGCATCCCGACGCTGACTTTATGGATATGGCTATGCGCTTTATCGATATCCGCAAGAGAGTATACACATTCCCCAAGATGGGTGAAAAGGCTTACTTTATCGCAGTGCCCACCTCCGCAGGTACAGGCTCTGAGGTAACTCCCTTCGCAGTTATCACCGACGAGCAGACAGGCACAAAGTATCCTCTTGCCGACTATGAGCTGCTCCCCAATATGGCTATCGTTGACGCTGACCTGATGATGACAGGCCCTAAGGGTCTTACCTCCGCTTCGGGTATCGACGCTGTAACTCATGACCTCGAGGCATTGGCTTCTGTCATGGCTACCGATTATACTGATGGTCTCGCTAAGCAGAGCCTCAAGATGATATTCGAGTATCTGCCTAGAGCATACGACAGTGCCGCTCCCGATGTTCCCAACGATCCTATTGCAAGAGAGAAGATGGCAAATGCCGCTACAATGGCTGGTATGGCTTTTGCGAATGCGTTCCTCGGCGTGTGCCACTCTATGGCGCATAAGCTGGGTGCATTCCACCACCTCCCCCACGGTGTTGCTAACGCACTGCTGATAAATGAGGTCATCCGCTTCAACTGCGCTGAGGCTCCCGCTAAGATGGGCACATTCTCCCAGTATGACCACCCCAAGACCCTCGCAAAGTATGCTGAAGTAGCTGAATATCTCGGTCTGAAGGGTAAAACAGATGAGGATAAGGTGGAAAGCCTTATAAAGGCAATAAATGAGCTGAAAGCAAAGATCGGCATCAAGAACACTATCAAGGAATATGGCATTGACGAAAAGGACTTCCTCGACAGACTTGATGATATGGTCGAGCAGGCTTTTGATGACCAGTGTACAGGTGCTAACCCCAGATACCCTCTCATGAAGGAGATAAAGCAGATGTACCTGAACGCTTACTATGGCACACATGAAAAGGTATAAGCACTAAACAACAAACACAGACCTTCGGCGGAATGCCGCCGAAGGAGGTTTATAGAGGAGGTTTATTCATGTCAGACAATGTTATCGCAGTTAGAAAGGGCAAGACTATCTACCGTGAGGGCGACAATATCGTTAAGGTATTCGACAGTGACTATGCTAAGCCTGATGTTCTCAACGAGGCACTCAATCAAGCAAGAGTTGAGGATATAGGCATCAATGTACCCAAAGTCATCGAAGTTAAAATGGTAGATGGTAAGTGGGCTATCGTATCCGAGTTCATTGAGGGCAAGACTCTTGCGCAGATGATGCAGGAGAACCCCGACAAGCAGAATGAATACCTCGAGATGTTCGTAGACCTGCAAATGCAGATACACGCTGCAAAGTGCCCCATGCTGAACAAGCTTAAAGATAAGATGAACCGCAAAATATCCGCAGCAGACCTCGATGCTACCACTCGCTACGAGCTTCACACCCGACTTGAGGGTATGCCTAAGCACACAAAGGTCTGCCACGGCGATTTCAACCCCTCTAATATCATCGTAAAGCCCGATGGAACTCCCTATATTCTCGATTGGTCGCACGTCACACAGGGCAATGCCTCTGCTGATGTTGCAAGGACATATCTGCTGTTCATGTTGGCTGGCGAAAACGAGCTTGCTGACAAGTATCTCAACCTGTTCAGCCTAAAGAGTGACACCGCAAAGCAATATATCCAGAAGTGGATGCCTATCGTAGCAGCTTCCCAGTCAGTAAAGGGTCATGAGGATGAGCGTGATTTCCTGCTCAGCTGGGTAAACGTTGTAGATTACGAATGATCTGTAATCAATAAATTAAAGGCGGCATTATTTAATGCCGCCTCTTATTATTCTGTTCAGCCAACTTCATTAAGTTCCACCTCAGCCGGCTTTGATGTCACCATACCTGCACCACAATCAACAATGACCGTATCACCGTCACAAAGCTCCCGCAGGAACTCATAGCCCACTCCCACTATTCCGGGCAATCCCATATGCTGTGCCAATATGCAGCTGTGGCTGTCTATATCGCCGCCTGCCGTAACAAAGCCACGAACCTTGTTTTTGTCAAGCATTATTATCTCGCTGGGTGAAAGCTCGTCAGCAGCGACGATTATACCCTCGCCTGCCAGCTGATCAGTGTAGCCGTAATGACTTAAGCACTGTATGACCCTGTCAGAAATATCTCTGATATCTGCCTGCCTGGCACGCATGTAACTGTCATCCATGGCAGCAAACATATCTCCGTATATCTTTGCAGTGACTGTAACAGCATACTCGGCATTGACATGCTGATTTTCTATAACACCCATGATTGCCTCGTTAAAATCCTCATCCTCAATGAGCATCATGTGTATCTCGAATATCTTGGCGGCTGCAAACCCCACCTCATGCAATGCCCTGCGGTAAAGCACCTTCAACTGTTCGATAGCAATGCTCTCTGCACTTGTAAGACGTTCCTTTTCAGCCTCGATGTCGGTGATGATACGGCGCACTACCTGTGACTTGTGCCTCCTGAGCACAGCTGCCCTTCCATGGGCAAGCTCATGTGATATACCTGTGCCTGTGTACCTTTTCATAACGACACCTCGATTCATATACAGCGATGACCGCTGCCGCTATACTTTTGCCTGTAGTATTTAATCTTGCCGATAACATCGGCAAATGCAAAAATGTAAACTTTCTCCTTGATAGTATTTTAGCATATATAAACGCAAAATGCAATAGTTGTTGAATATTTTTGTGCACATTTGCTATATATTTGCATATTTTCATAGCTAACATAACACAATAAGTATTGTGCATAACTCACAAAATGTTTTATCACTACTGGAAACAAGTTGTAGACCATGTATATGTCGTGTCTTTTTTGTGCTAATCTAAGTCATAAATATCAAGGAAAAGGCAGTTAATACAATGCTAAAATATAAACAACAAATGTGAAGGGAGTATTCCTATGAAATATAACAATCCTATTGTAAAAGGCTTTTATCCCGACCCTAGCGTATGCGAGGCTAACGGAAAATACTATCTGGTGTGCAGCAGCTTTCAATATTTTCCTGGCGTGCCGCTTTTTGAAAGTGATGATCTTGTTAACTGGAAGCAGATAGGTCATGTGCTGACCAGAAAAGATCAGGTGATGCTTGAAAAGATAAACAGTTCAGGAGGCGTATTCGCTCCCACTATCCGCTACCACAACGGAAGATTTTATATGGTAACCACCAACGACACCACACATCAGAATTTCTATGTGTATACCGATGATATCTATGGCGAGTGGAGCGACCCAATCTATGTTGATCAAGGCGGTATTGATCCATCACTGCTGTTCGTTGATGGTAAGACTTACTTTGTAAGTAATGGTGCTGACGATTTCGGTGAAGGCGGCGTAGTGCAATGCGAAATCAACATTTCAACAGGCGAAAAGCTCTCTCAAAGCAAATGTATCTGGAAGGGTTCAGGTGGCAGATATCTGGAAAGCCCTCATGTTTACTATATAAATGGCGGCTACTACCTAATGGCAGCTGAAGGCGGAACTGAATACGGCCATATGATAACCTACGCAAGGGCTGACAACATCTGGGGCCCGTACATCGGATATGCCAAAAACCCAGTGCTGACAAACCGCAACAAAGCACCAAATATCATACAAGGCATCGGTCATGGCGACCTCATTCAGGATAAGTTCGGAGATTGGCATATCCTATGCCTCGGTTTTAGGCAGCTAGGAATATGGCAGCCCTTCCATCACCTCGGCAGAGAAGTATTCCTTACCCCTGTTACATTCCACGATGACGGTTGGTTCACTGCGGGCACTGATGGCACTACCGCTGACAGCTACGAAACCAAATACGACGGTGAGCAGATTGAAAAGAAGCTATACACCTTCGAAAATACCGACTGGAACATTGAGTGGTGCTATATGCGCCATCCTCACACTGAGAACTACGAGCTTGGAGAAAACTGCGCAGTTCTGCACGGTACAGACATTACCCTTGACCATGTAGATTCACCAACCTTTATCGGTATCCGCCAACGTGATTTCACAATGACACTGAGATGCAAGGTAGAGCTTGACAAGGGAGAAGCTGGTATCACCATGTACATGACCGAAAACGAGCACTATGAGGTAGCAATAAGAAAGACTGACAGCGGCTATGAGGTCATGCTAAAGCTCAACATCGGCGGCATCAAGCATATTCAGGCAACAGCTCCGATAAACACAAATTCCGCAAAGCTTATCGTTCATGCAAACAACTACTTTTACAACTTCGCCTACATAAATAATGAAGGTAAGGAAGAAGAACTTGGCGGAGGAGGCACAAAATATCTCTCAAGTGAGGTCGCTGAGGGATTTACAGGTGTGCTAAACGGATTGTATGCCATCAACGGCACTGCAAAATTCACCGAGTTCAGCTGCATATATGACTGACTAATAGCTTATGCGATTATTATCCATATACTTGCGATGATAATCTATTTGAATTATCTTTGCAACAGATTATAATACATATTAAGAAAACAACAAATCAATACAAGGAGGAATTGATATGAATAACACAAAAAGATTTGCTGCCTGCGCACTTGCACTGACCATGATCGCAGGAATGACCGCCTGCGAAGAGAGCGGAACAAACAGCACATCCGGTAATGCTCCCGTTGCAAATATCCCTGTGGGAACAACGCAGGCAACAACCACGATCACCACAGTAGATCCTGACGAGCTTGCTGCTACCGATGATGAAGTAAAAGACCTCGACACGGGCAGCTATACCCCCAGCGGAAATGCAGGAGTTGTAAAGTTCCTCGGTTTCTATGATATCACTGCCGATCAAAAAGGTAAGGAGCAGTGCATGATCTTCCAGAGTGAGCAGTACGGCGGCTCTATCGAATGGATCACTGCACCGAGCGACTACGCTTATTACGAGAAGCTTGCAACGCTCATTGCTTCTGACGACTCCCCCGACATCCTCACCTATGAAGCCATGGCGATGCCTTACGGGGTAAGCAAAAATATGTTTGAACCACTGGATGACTACATCAACATGAACGATCCTCTTTGGGAAGATATGCTGCCATTCATCGAAGATAATGTTTATAACGGCAAGCATTATTACTTCCCTCATAGAGTTGTAACAAGCTTTGCGCTCAACTACAACCGCAAGACTATTCAAGAAGCGGGCCTGCAGGATCCCTACGAGCTGTACATGAACGGAGAGTGGACATGGGACACTTGGCGTCAAATGATGCTTGACTTCTGTAATCTTGACGAGGAGAACATAGGCTGGTATGCTACAGATACCATCGCTACTGCTTTCTGCAACACCACAGGTAAGGCATTGATCGACTATGCTCCCGATGGTACTATCTACAACAATATGACGGATCCCGATATCACAAGGGCAGTAGAGTTCCTCTCTGAGCTTGGCAGAAACGGTGTTCTTTACGCAGGACAGCACGGCGACTGGGTTTCTCCTCAGGTATGGGCTCCTATTTCTGACAAGATACTGTTCCTCGGCATGGAGCCTGAGTGGACTTACATCGCAGCAACCGAAGAGATACAGAATCCCTCGGGCGTTGACAACGATATTTTCGGTACTGTTTCTGATTTTGCATTCGTTCCCTATCCCAGAGATCCTCAGGCAGATGCTTACTACCTTAACAACGGAACATTCGGTTATATGGTAGCTAAAGGAGCCAAGAACATAGAGGGCGCTGTTGACTTTATCTACTGCAACCGCCTTTACGAGACCGACCAGAACATAATAGATCAGGTGAGAGAGGATCACGTTAATCCCGAGAAGATCACCTACACTGCGGGCAAGTACGCTGGTACCGAAAAATGGCAGATCACATGGGATGAGCAGGTGTACGATCTCTGGAGAGAAGTATGCGTATCCGATAAATTCGAGTATGTTACAGATGACCTATACGGCTTTGGCCCCGACCTCAAGGTAGCTGTCTGCACCTCTGTTTACAACAGCTGCTTCGGTGATGGCTCATGGACACAGCTGCACCAGGAATCTAATCCCGTTATCGAAGCAATCCTTGATGAGTATCGCTGATAGATAACTTCCTTATCAATACTTCAAACAGTAAGAAGCTGCGTTTAACTACGCAGCTTCTTACTGTTTATGATTGATCAAACGAAACTGGAATCGCTGACCCTAAGCCCAGCCTGTTCCTCAATGATGTAAAACGGTGTACCATCAGTCGTCTTCAGCAGCTTGTTTTCTGTAAAAACATAATCGTACTCATACTCTTTATCTTCGTCGATAAGGATACGTACATTATAACCTCTTATACCGCTGACCCTTTTTATCGGACGATATATTACCTTTAATACATCTTTGTAGAAAATCATCGTTGTCTTTCCCTTATGATCTGTTATTGCAAACTTTTCAGTATTTGCAGCATATTTATAGACATCTCCAATAAGAATGTATCTATATATAATGACCGCAATGTATGAAAGGATAGGAAAAACTATGATTATAACAAAAGCAGCTGTAATAATATTCAGCAAATTTATAAGATGCAGCAACAGCATTATTCCAAGAATTACTGCTGCAAGCAAAAACACATACGCAATCGCAAGAAAAAGTCGGAGGC
>JAZPZN010000028.1:0-4571 GCA_045544715.1 Oscillospiraceae bacterium
ATATCGACAAGTACGATATGGTTCAGGACGTTATCCCCGGCGGGTCCTTCTTACTCAACTGCCAGTGGTCTGTTGATGAAGTTGACGAAAAGCTCCCCGCTCCCGTTAAGGCTTACATTGCTAAGAACAACATCAACTTCTACATCATCAACGCTATCAAGGTAGCTAAGGAGATCGGTCTGGGCAACAAGACTAACACTGTTCTTCAGTCTGCATTCTTCTCTCTCGCAAACATTATCCCTGCTGCTGAGGCTGTTGATTACATGAAGCAGGCTGCTTACAAGTCCTTCGCTAAGAAGGGTGACGAGATCGTTAACATGAACTACGCTGCTATTGACAGAGGTGCAGGCGAGGTAGTTAAGGTTGACGTTCCTGCTGCTTGGGCTAACGCTGAGGGTGAGATGCCTGTAGTTAAGGCAGAGGGCGATAACAAGAAGCTCGTTGACTTCGTAAACAACATCCTCATCCCTGTAAACGCTCAGAGAGGCGATCAGCTCCCCGTATCTACATTCGTTGATATGGCTGACGGTACATTCCCCCAGGGTGCTGCTGCTTATGAGAAGCGTGGTATCGCTGTAGACGTTCCTGCTTGGGACAACGCTAAGTGCGTACAGTGTAACATGTGCTCTCTCGTATGTCCTCACGCTGTAATCCGTCCTATGATCCTCAACGACGCTGAGGTTGCTGCTGCTCCCGCAGGCATCCAGGTTAAGGATGCTACAGGTCTGCCCGGTCTGAAGTACACAATGGCTATCTCCACACTTGACTGTACAGGTTGCGGCGCTTGCGTAAAGGCTTGTAAGCCCGGCGCTCTCGCTATGAAGCCCATCGAGGATATGATGGATCAGCAGGCTATATTCGATTACGCTGTTAAGAACGTATCCGAGAAGCCTGAGGTATTTGAGAAGTTTGCAGAGACCACTGTTAAGGGCTCTCAGTTCAAGCAGCCCCTGCTCGAATTCTCCGGCGCTTGCGCAGGCTGCGGTGAGACTCCTTATGCTAAGCTGATCACTCAGCTCTGCGGTGAGAGAATGTACATTGCTAACGCAACTGGATGTTCTTCCATCTGGGCTGGTTCTGCTCCCTCTACTCCCTACACAACTAACAAGAAGGGTCAGGGTCCTGCTTGGGGCAACTCCCTCTTTGAGGACAATGCTGAGTTCGGTCTCGGTATGTTCCTCGCACAGGATACACTGAGAACAAGAGCTATGAAGAAGCTTGAGGCTATGAAGGAGACTGCAAAGCCTGAGACAGTAGCTCTCATCGACAAGTATCTTGAGACTAAGGATGATGCAAAGGCTAACGCTGCTGCTACTGCTGATCTTGTTGCTGCACTTTCTGCTTGCGACTGCGACGGCGCTAAGGAGATCCTGAAGGCTAAGAACTACCTCTCCAAGAAGAGCCAGTGGATCCTCGGTGGTGATGGTTGGGCTTACGATATCGGTTACGGCGGACTTGACCACGTAATCGCTAGCGGCAAGAACGTAAACATCTTCGTATTTGATACTGAGGTTTACTCCAACACCGGTGGACAGGCTTCCAAGGCTACTAACGTAGGTGCGGTTGCTCAGTTCGCAGCTGGCGGTAAGGATGTTAAGAAGAAGGATCTCGCTGGTATCGCAATGAGCTACGGCTATGTATATGTTGCACAGATCGCAATGGGCGCTAACCCCGCACAGTGCCTGAAGGCAATTGCAGAGGCTGAGGCTTATGACGGTCCTTCCCTGATCATCGCTTATGCTCCTTGTATCAACCACGGTATCAAGGGCGGTCTGACCATCGCTCAGCAGGTTGAGAAGGAAGCTGTAGAGGCTGGTTACTGGCATCTGTTCCGCTTCAACCCTGCTCTGGCAGCAGAGGGCAAGTCTCCCTTCACTCTGGACAGCAAGGCTCCCACAGGCGATTACAAGGCATTCATGATGAGAGAGGTTCGTTACAACTCCCTGATGCGTGCTAACCCCGACAGAGCTACTGTACTGTTCGACAAGGCAGAGGCTAACAGCAAGGCTAAGTACGACCACCTCGTTGAGATGGAGAAGATGTACAAGGCTGAGTTCGAAGGCTAATATCCTCACTTTCCTATAACAAACGGGCGGCATCGTAAGATGCCGCCTTTTTGCGTTATTACAAGTATATAGCTCAATATAATCAACAAAAGCGGCTCCTAAGTCAAAAGCCGCTTTTGTTATTTACTTTTTCTCTTTAAGCAGCTTTACCCTCTTGATGACCTTCTGGCGGGAGAATTCCTCTCGCTCCTTTTCTTCGAGTGCATTGGTGATAAACCTCACCATGTTATCGAACTTTGGTATCATTATATTTTTGAGAGCATTTGCACGCTTCTGAGTCTTCTTTATCGCTATTGCAAGACGATAGATACTGTTTTCTATCTCAGCAAGCTTGATGGTGAGTGCCTTTACACGGTTAAAGCAGATATATGCATCATCAAAGCTTGAGTTAGTTTGATACATACTGTAGCTTATCGTGCCCGTTTCATCGGGAGGAGCGGCGCTGAGCTTAGGAAGCTCAACACCCATTACACTGCGCACGCTTAATGAAACGCCGTTGTCCACTGGGAAACGGTCAGCGTAATTGCTGACAACTCCCATAGTGAGATTGGCTCTTTGAAGGGCGTTATAGGCTGCGGTGTAGGTCTCGTCAATGCTGTCACGAAGCAGTTTTGCCTCATCTGCGAGTGCAACCATTTCACGGATGAGTATGTTGCGCTTTCTGTCCATCAGCTCATAGCCTAGCATAGCCTGCCTGAGAGAGCGTTTCGCTTTTATCAGGTTTCCCTTGGTGGGGAAAATTTGTTCCGCCATGGAATTCCTCCTTACTTAGCGAAGCGTTCAGCCCTCGCAGGGTCGTATTTTTCATCTAGTAGCTTCTCATCGATACGGTCAAGCTCGTTCTTAGGGAGAGTGCAGAGAAGATCCCAGCCGAGATCGAGAGTTTCATCTATGCTGCGGTTTTCGTCAAAGCCTTGATTGAGGAAGTGCTGCTCGAACAGTCTTCCGAATTCCATATATGCACGGTCGCTTGCAGAAAGCTCATCCTCGCCGATAACAGAGGCAAGGGAGCGTGCATCCTGCACCCTTGCATAAGCAGCAAACAGCTGATTTGAGACTGCAGAATGGTCAGCACGGGTGTAGCCTTCACCAATGCCGTCTTTCATCAGACGGGAAAGTGAGAGAAGAACTGAAAGACCGGGATAGATGCCTTTCTGATCCAGCTCACGGTCAAATACTATCTGACCCTCGGTGATATATGCTGTAAGGTCGGGGATAGGATGTGTGATATCATCATTAGGCATCGTCAGGATAGGTATCTGTGTTACCGAGCCGGTGCTGCCTTCAACTACTCCTGCACGCTCGTAAAGTGACGCAAGATTGGAATAAAGGTAGCCGGGATAGCCTTTTCTGCCGGGGATCTCGCCCTTAGAGGAGGAGAATTCACGCAGTGCCTCTGCATAGGAGGTCATATCCGTCATGATAACGAGAATGTGCATATTCTTCTCATAGGCGAGATATTCTGCGGCGGTGAGGGCGCAGAGAGGCGTAAGGATACGCTCAATAATAGGATCATTTGAGAGGTTAAGGAACATTACAACTCTCTCGCTTGCGCCTGTTTCTTCAAAGCTGCGTCGGAAATAGTCGGCAACATCATTTTGAACACCCATCGCAGCAAATACCACTGCAAATTCAGCACCGTTTTCCTCAGCGATCTTTGCCTGTTTTACGATCTGTACGGCAAGCTTATTGTGGGAAAGACCTGAGCCAGAGAATATCGGCAGTTTCTGACCACGGATGAGCGTCATAAGTGCATCAATAGAGGAGATGCCAGTATGGATATAGTTTCTCGGATACTGTCTTGCAACAGGGTTTAGTGCCTGTCCGTTTACATCTCCCCACTTTTCGGGGAACACAGGGCCTAAGCCATCGATAGGTCTGCCTCCTCCGTTGAATACCCTGCCGAGCATCTCGGTTGCGAGAGGCATCTCGAGGGGCTTTCCTGAGAAGATCGTGCGTGTGTTGCTGAGCGAAATGCCATTTGTGCCCTCAAACACCTGCAGGATGACTTTGTCACCCTCCATTTGCACCACTCTGCCGATGCGCTCGGTACCGTCGTCGAGGCGTATGGTTGCTATCTCGTCAAAGGCAACACCGGATACGCCCTCAAGGGCAACCAGAGGGCCATTGATATCTTTAAGACCCATGTACTGTATACTCATGTGTTTATCTCCTTTGCGAAATTATGCGGTGAAACGGCTGAACTCAGCCTCTATCTCCGCCAGATATTCATCGAACTTATGAAGCTCGTCATTGGCGATATCATACTTAATTTTTATCACTTTATCAAAGAATCCCAGTGCAATGATCTGAGAGATAGGCACGCCAGCCTTTATTGCATCAAGAGAACGATGATACAGTGTGACGATCACCCTCATCATAAGCTGCTGCTTTTCGAGGGGTACGTATGTGTCGTCCTTATGATAAGCATTCTGCTGCAGGAAGCCTACACGGATCACTCTCGCCGTTTCAATAACGAGCTTCTGGTCATCGGGCAGTACATCG
>JAZPZN010000029.1:0-9661 GCA_045544715.1 Oscillospiraceae bacterium
CATTTCAGAGCGATACCCTTATACCCATTCTTACTGCCGATTTTACACTTACAAAGCTCAGGGAACAACCTGTGCAGGCGGTTGGAGAAATCCTTGATGTTCAGCGGAGTGTAGCCTTTGTCTGTGCAGAAGGCTTCAAACACCTCATAAAGATCAGAGGTGAGTGTCTGCTCGTCATCGTCAAAGCGGCAGTGAGTAAACACATAGTCCTGCACGAGAACATCATCGTTGGCTCTGACGCTGGTTTCTATGACTGCCTCACGCACGTCTGATGCAGTGTCGCTCTCTATATCGAACTCCTCAAAACAGTAGTTGTTCTCACAGAGTTCGATATAGTAGTCAAGAGAGCGTCTGGCGATAGCAGGAAGCTCCGGAAGTATTTTCTCGAACAGATGTGTATCCCTGTCCTTGCGCTCAACTTTGTTGGGGAATGGCAGGATCACCATACGGTCATTATAAGCTTCGTCACTGGTCTTGGGTCTGGGGATAGTGTTCGATGCCACTACCACTTTGCTTCCAGGGTCGGAGCTTATCTTTTTAACGTACTTGTCTTCTGTTTTTACATTATCGCCACCAGTGATAGATTTCAGAACAGATAACGATTCTGTTTCTATATACTTGCCGTCGAAGCTGGGGTCTGAAAGGAGCCTTATGCCTGTTACAGAACCAAGGCCAAACTTCTTTCCCATCTCGTTCAGACCTACCGTGATCTCGGTCTCATTCTGAACGAAGAAGGCTCTTATGACCTTGAGAAACAGGCTCTTTCCTGTTGCAGTGGGACCGCATAGAGCGAAAAACACCATGCCACGATTATCATTGGAGAGTAGATAACCGATAGCCTGCCAGAAACGGGTGAGTAATGCTTGGTCACCGCCGGTAACATGTTCGAGGAAACTGTCGAATACAGGACAGGAGCTCCCAGCTGATCTTATCGACACATTCACCCATGAAAGTGCGATAACGTCCGGACCGTTATCCTCAAATCTCTGCTCGCGTACGTTGTAGCGGCAATCGTTGTACACGATGTAGTCACGGTCTTCAACGATATCTCTGCTATTAATAGCGAGCCTTGCTCTGAAAAAGTCGCACAGCTGTCGGAATATATATCCATTGCCGCTGGCGTTTATCTCCCTGTCATATTGCATCAGTATCATACCGTTGAGCAGATCCATCGTGAAACGGCGATAGCATTTCTTTTCAAAAACGAAAATAACACCATCTATCATAACTGCCTTGAACTCCTTCTGGAATCTCTTGGCGATGTCATCTGCATCAACTGTCTTGCCGTTATAAGGCTGAAGCTGAGTGCTATCAGGTTCAGGTGTGAGTTCGAAGTCTTCGTAGTCCTCTTCAGTAAGCTGGAGATGGCAACCTGATAACTCGCTGAGACAATAGGTTTCAAAATCTTGAAGATGCTGCCAGTCTTTCTCGTCGTACACACTATAGTCAACAAGCGCGTCAAGATTAAATCCATATTTCTTTTTTGGTTTCTTGCGAGCAGCATCACGGTTCTTTTTTGAGAGTATGTCATCGAAACCACCCATTAGAACTCACCTCCCTTCGTTGCATTTAGGCGCAGGAACTGCCGTATAGAGTCGATCATTAGATAAGCTGCATCACTGTCAGGAACCATAACAGTCTCGCAGGGTGCCACTTTTGGTGCAGAACGTAGGAATGCTACCAAAAATACCTGATCAGACGACGATATCCAGCTGATCTCTTTACGATAGTTCTCTTTCCTATCAGTAAGAAACAGACCGTAGAAGTAATCAAGCTCAGTAAATCTCACGTCGTTGGAGTTTGTCTTGACTTTAGCTATCATGTGCATGTTATCGTTGCTGTCTGAAATCAGATGGAATGTTGTTGAAATTTCATTGTTTTTGAAATTTCCTGACTCGATACTGTAAGCTGTATCAGCACACCCGAACACAGCATTCACTGCAATTATAGGGAGCTTGTGGGTCACTATATTGGGAAGTATCTTGCTTTTCTCAAGGTTTATCCTTGTCACCACGCTGCTTCCGTCAACAGTGCCCGTATACAGCTGAGCGAGCTGCTCCTGTGACAGTGCAGGCGCATTTGAGAATGTGTCACCTATCGTTGTTGCTGTGATAGTGCCGTTGATACTCTTTACATAGGAGTCCAGATAAGATGTATGTGCGGAATGTGAAAAACTATTCATTAGAAACCTCCTTGTGAAAATATGTCCAAACATCAGGTACAATGGTATGCATCCCTTTGTGCCCGATATTTGTAGTTGTCAAGGAGCTAAGATCTCAGCTACATTAGCATTATAGCTGGATTAAGTCCTTTTGGCAAGAGGTTTAGCGATTATTCTCTGTTTTAACTATTTGCGATTTTTGAACGAAAAGCGATAATGTGCACAAAAAGGCGGATGCGACATTTCTTGTATTTGTGCAAATTTATTTTATAAAATAACAAAAAAGGAATAAAACACCAAATAAATAAGAATAGCCACCGAAATAGCACTTGATTGAAAAAAATGGTACAAATGGCAATTGCTAGTGGTTGATTGTATATGTTGCACAATATCAGATAAGTATAGGGAGGAAGAATGCGATGAGAGTAAGGCATTGTAAGTTAAAAAAATTCATAGGGCTGACATTAGATTATATACGTATACATACATATATGGCTCCTATTGATTATTTGTCAAATGAAGGTCTACAGAAACGATTTGACGATAGGACGTACGAAGAGATACTAAAGAGCCTCGAAGACAATAACTATTTGTCTAATGATACAATCTCTGAGCTGCTTGATATCATTAAGACTGTATTGGTAATAGACATCCCAGGCGAGAAAGTAGTACAGAAAGATTATACCAGGTATCTTGATAAGGAAAACCTGATGTGGGTATTTGCTGACTCCAAGGAAAGAAATAGCGTACTGCAATATATTTATAACAATACGCTGCTTTTGCTGCTTATATTGCGTAAGTGCTTCGGAAATCTTGATTTCATCGAAGCTATTGAGAATTACCTTCTGCAAACTGATTACTTTATGAAACCCCATGCGGATATTAACCTTGATAATATCAGAATGTTTGTGTATATGGTATATCAGAAAATACTTACTAAATGCTGTCGTAATGTTGTGACTCGGAGCAATAGTATCGTTGAGAACGATGGAGTAGATAGTACGGATAATACCGACAACACATCTTCTGACAACGAAGCTGTCGTCAATGGCAAGGTGTCAGATAAGGGTATTCCGTGTAATGAAGATGAAGTTAACGGCAAAGATGTAAATCAAGAGATATATAGGGTGATGACAACACGCTTCTACTCTGAAGTTTATTTGTTCATCAGTGGATATATCATTGATAACGAGCTAGAAGAGAGTTGTTGGATATTTGGGATTAGGCAGTGCGATCGAAGATCTACAGAATATTTTCTGTCTGCTGAGGACAGAAAAACTTTTAAATTCTATCCTGATTACAAAGTTGCCCTTGAAAAGAAGATCGACGCTTTAAGGGCTAAAGATGATGAAGAGAGTATTGCTGAAAGAGAAGAGCTGGAATATACATACAGGCTTATTACTCTTGCCAGAAGTAATGTTAAGTACGGGATGGATTATCCAAAGGAATGACCTGAATTTTATATTTGGTCATCAATAAGGTCAACACATATTTCAACCAACCTACCCACCGACCCCATATCTTTTTATTATTATATAGATTCTTATTATAAATAAAAAGATATACAGGTTGGTCAGTAGGTTGGTAAGCATCAAAAAAGGCAGCACCTGCCGTAAAGCGGGTGCTGCCTTGTATATGAACGCCGATAGCTCTCCATCAGCTGTTAGTTATATGTTTGCCCTTACCAGTTTTCTCTTAGCAGGAAGTCAGCAATGTGGACGATCTCAATGCCGTTGTCGTTGCCGATAGCGAGAGGATCACGGCATACTACATATTTGTGGTAATGGTCCTTGATCTCCATAAGATTATCTGTTTCACGAGTGGACTGCGTGGGCAGCTCAACGCATACCTGAACATAAACGCGCTCGTCACGACGGACACCTACAAAGTCTATCTCCTTGGCGCTGTTCTTGCCGATGTATACATCATAGCCGCGGCGTTTCATTTCAAGAAATACCACGTTCTCAAACATGGCAGAGAGCATCTTGCGGTCAAAGCCCATCTGGCTGTATCTGAACGAGATATCCGAGAGATAATATTTCTCCTGCGTTTTCAGCACAGCTTTACCTTGCAGATCGTAACGCTGGCAAGGGTAGATGATGAACGCCTCCGCAAGCCATTTCAGGTAGTTGTAGATAGCCTCCACTGACAGCGAGCGGTTCTCGCTTTTGAGGAACTTAACAATAGATGAAGCCGAGAAGGTCATTCCCACATTCTCAATGATGTATCGCACGACTCTGTCGAAAAGCTCCTTATTTCGTATCTGATGTCGCTTGGATATATCCCTGGTGATGACGGAAGCATAAATTCCATCTACGATCTGATAAGCCGAGCGTGTATCGAAATTACTGATGCCTATAACAGGGAAGCCGCCGTACTGGATATACTCATCAAAAACGGCTCTTGCTTCTGACGGCTCCTTTTTCTTGAATTCAATGTACTCCCTAAGCGAAAGAGTATATACAGGAATCGACACATACCGCCCCGTAAGGTAGGTAGATATTTCGCTGGACATAAGCTTTGAGTTGGAGCCTGTAACATAGATATCCACATCACAGCCTTCCATCAGGTCATTCACAACCTTCTCCCAGCAATCGACCTCCTGAAGCTCGTCAAGAAACAGATAGCACCTGCCTTTGCCCTTTATCGCAGCCTTGAGGTCGTTATACATATCCTTTGCAGTAAAGCTGTCATCAATATCCATCTCGTTGTATCTGCGCTCGATGATATTATCACTGCTGATACCTCTGCCTTTAAGCTCATCAACCATCATAGCAAGTATCGTGGACTTGCCACATCGACGCACGCCTGAAAGTATCTTAACCAGCGGAGCGTCAATAAACGGCGTTATCGCCTTTATATAGTCAGGTCTGATTATCATAGCAACACCTCCTATTTTTGTTATTGTACCAAAAAAGTTCGGTTGTGTCAATAGTTTTTGCTGTTATACCGATAAAAACATCGATAATTATAAGGCTTTTTGGTTGCTGTTGTAGCAATTTGCCTGATGATCTTATCAGGTGGTGGGATTTTTGCAACTAACCTACCAACCGACCACTATATCTTTTTTATTATATAGATTCTTATTAAAATAAAAAGATAGACAGGTTGGTCAGTAGGTCGGTAGGCATTCAATTCGGTACTGCTGTAAGGAGCAAAATATCACCCAATATTCCGAACTAATATCAACTATATATAAGAAAAAATAAAAATATTTTGATTTTTCTTGACATATAAATCAAAAAGTGCTAAAATAGCAGTAAAAGCAGAAGGAGCTGATATCATGAAACGTAGTATAGAACAGCAGCTTTGCGAATGGAAAGCAGGCAAGAACAGAAAGCCCCTCATCCTGAACGGAGCAAGACAGGTTGGAAAGACATACCTGCTCCGTGAGTTCGGCGAGAAGTACTACAAAAATGTAGTATATGTGAACCTTGAGACAAATACATCGGTAGCTGCGTATTTCGGGGATGACATCTCTCCCGAGAGAATAATCCGTTTTCTCGAGACCTATGCTGGTGAGGCTATCGTACCGGAGGAAACGCTTATCATACTGGATGAGATACAGTCCTGCGAGCGTGCGCTGACCTCGCTCAAATACTTCTGCGAGGAAACACCCGAATACCACATCGCAGCCGCAGGAAGTCTGCTCGGCGTTGCGATCCCCAGGGAGAAATATTCATTCCCTGTCGGCAAGGTCGATACAATAACCATGCATCCGTTCACCTTTGAGGAATTTCTGTGGGCAGTGAGCGAGAACTCACTCTGCGAGGAGATAAAGGCACACTATGAAACGCTGGAGCCTATGCCTGAGGCGCTCCACAACAAGTCGATAGACCTGTATCGCTGTTATCTTATCACAGGCGGTATGCCTGCGGCAGTGAGCGAGTTTGCCACTACCAACAAGCTTATCAATGTGTCGGATATTCAGAACAAGATACTCAACGATTATCTGGCAGATATGGCGAAGTACGCCAGCAACAGCGAGAGCGTAAAGATACGTGCCTGCTATAACTCCATTCCTGCTCAGCTTGCGAAGGAGAATAAGAAGTTCCAGTACAAGGTGGTTCAGCGTGGCGGCTCGTCAACTATCTTCGGAGAGTCTATTGAATGGCTGAACTTTGCAGGTATAGTGCTCAAATGTCAGCGTATTGAGCAGGCATTTGAGCCTGTTTCGGTCTATGCTGACCTGTCCTCATTCAAGCTGTATATGGGAGATGTGGGACTGCTTACAATGAAATCAGGAATGTCGCAGCATACTGTACTTTCAGGCGAGCCTAATCTGTTTATGGGTGCAGTCTGCGAGAATTATGTTGCTCAGTCCCTTGCTGCCAAAGGCTATGCTCTTCACTACTGGACAAGCGAGCATACTGCGGAGCTTGATTTCGTGATACAGAAAGGTAACGAGATAATCGGTATCGAAGTCAAGAAATCCCAGCACACTAAGTCAAAGAGCCTGTTTGAGTTTGTTAAGAAATATTCACCGGCTTACTCGATAAGGCTATCAGAAAAGAACTTTGGCACAGCTGATAATAATGTAAGAGTAGTTCCGCTGTACGCTGCGTTCTGCATATAGCCTTAGGCTTCCAAAAAACGTTCGTTTTGCGGACAATAATTTATCCCCTGAAATCGCTAGGTTTTCAGGGGATTTTTCGTTCGGAAACCCGTTCGTAAATCTATGTTCGGAAAAGGTGCGTTTTACGGATAGATAAGTTTATTCTTGCAATCCCCCAAAAAATATGCTATACTGTTTTAATCGGAGGTGAGATGATGAAGATAGCAATATGCGAGGACGAGCTTTCCTTTCAGCAGAAGCTACAAAGCGGAGTGGCGGAGTTCTTTTCCGAAAAGGGAGTTGAAACGGAGTTCTTCTGCTTTGATAACGGAGCCGAGCTTATACAGAGTCTTGGCAACGAATACGATGTTATATTTCTTGACATAAACCTCGACTGTCATGAGGACGGAATGGATATCGCGGCTAAATTGCGCGGGCAGAGTGTTTCTGCGCCTGTGATCTTCGTCACCAGCCTTGAGAACCGGGCTATCGACGGCTATGATGTGGGAGCCTACGGCTTTGTGGTGAAAAAGAACCTCGATGAAAAGCTGCCAAAAGTCCTCGGCAAGCTGTGGAAGGAGCATTTCTGCCGTCCGACTATTGTGATACAGACAAAGGACAGCACCGAGATAATAGAACTTAACAGCATAGTGTCTGCGCAGTCGCAGGGGCGCTGCTCTCTGATAAAGACAGATACCGCGGAGCTTGAGGACGCTCGTCCTATCGGCAGGTTTGCAGAGCTTCTCGGTGATGATTTCGTTGAAGTCCACAAGTCGGTGTTCGTCAATATCTCAAAGATAAAGCGTATCAATAACGACACTGTTACCATGTGCGATGAGAGCGTAGTACCTCTCAGCAGAAGGAACAGAAAAAATGTGATGTGCGCCGTAATGAAAAGGATCGGTGGAAAATGAGAACACAGCTTAAAAACCTCGCCTTTCCTGTGCTCATGGTGCTTGCGGTGGTACTGGTGAATTTTTATGTGTACTACACCTCGGTGTGCGGCGCAGAGATAGTTCAGAGTCGCGACATCTACGGCGGTACAAGCTCTGCAAGCATATCCTC
This sequence comes from Oscillospiraceae bacterium, assembly GCA_045544715.1. Taxonomy (GTDB): domain Bacteria; phylum Bacillota; class Clostridia; order Oscillospirales; family Ruminococcaceae; genus CAG-115. Next base: position 7,782 of record JAZPZN010000029.1, read on the forward strand.
TGTGCGCAGCCGTACAAAGCTCATCGCCAAAAGCTATGAGGAGATCGCCGCCGAAGTTGAACTGTTCTATGATTATCAGGCGGCTGTGGTGTATGTTCAGGAGAACGATACAGCGGCTCTCTCACGATGGGAGGAGCTTACTTCAGAGGAACGCAAAAACCATGCACTGGAGCTTTACGACAAGTGCATCAAAGAGTATTCCTCAGATACGGAGAGGCTTTCAGAAAAGCTATCCGCTGATATCTCAGACCGAAACGAAGTTCTTTCCTATCTCGGATATCTTGACGGATATCAGGATTATGTTGCGGATATTGCAAACCGCTCGGAGTTTCTGTCCGACATCTCCATATACAAAGAGGATAGTGGAATTGTCGGTAATATCGTGAAAACGCAGAAGGATTTCTACGGGCTTTCTGGAATAACCCTCACTCCCGTGGTGGAGGACGGCTATCTCGCCTTAATAAGCTACCGCATAACGGATATTCTTGCGGTGCTTGTGGCGGTGATGTCGCTGACCGTGCTCCGCAACGAGGGCGGCACTCACCGCAGAGGTATCCTCTCGCCCGTACTTATCACTGTTATCGGCACAGTGGCAATGTATATCGGGAACTGCATACTGACAGCTTCCTTTCTCGGACTTCCGCCGATGGATGCGGCGGTGCAATCGATGGAGAGCTTCAAAAGCTGTCCGTATATGATAAATGCAGGTGCGCTCGTGGCTTGCATGATAGCTTTCAAGGTGATGGGAGCGCTTGTGGTGCTGTTTGCGGCGGCTGTCATCGTTTCGACCGAAGGCAGACGGAGAGCCGTTTCGGCGCTTGTTATCGGCGGAGTTATCTGTACTGAGATAGTCTTTGTAGTGACAGGTATCTCAGATATTCTGAGCGAGATAAATATTCTGTCATTTTTCAGCTTTGAGAGGTTCTTCATCCGCTATCTGAATTTGGATATATTCGGAATGGCGGCATCAAGACTTCCCTTGTTCATCGGCTTTGCTGCGGTGTTGTTTATAGTTATGGCGGCAGCGGCGGTGCGCAGCATTTCGCGGAGGTCCGCACAGCTCACCCAGAAAGCGGAGCAGGAATACTACGACGAGATAAACCGACGTTACCTTGAGAGCCGAAAGATACGCCACGACATCAACAACCATCTGCTTGCGATAAATGCGCTTATCGAAACAGGCAACATTGAGCAGGCAAAACGCTACATCTCAGAGGTGCAGGAGCAGACCGACCTCGCTGCAATGCCTGTCAAGACGGGGCGGGATGTGCTGGATGCTCTGCTGTTCAAAAAGACGGAGCAGGCTGCGGAAAAGGGTGCGGCTATTCAATACGAGGTGAGCTGTCCGCTGCTTGATTGCAGCATTTCGGACTACGACCTCTGCACGATATTCGGCAATATCCTCGATAACGCTATTGAGGCTGTAAAGGCGGGAGACCGTATCTATGTCAGCATCAGCAAGCAGCACGATATGCTGTATATCTCCTGCGAAAACCCCTTTGACGGCGAGCTTAAACGCAGGGGCGATAGGATAGTAACCACCAAAAAGGACTTCACCGCTCATGGCTTCGGGCTTATGAGGATAAGGGAAACCGCCAAACGCTGCGGCGGCGATGTGAATATCACTGCCGAGGATGGAGTGTTTCGTATTGAGGTGCTTATAAATAGCTAAAATATATTTTCACTGTTCCGTTATAGCGATCGACCTGTTTTTGCGCAGCAAAACCGATTGCCATAAGGGCAATCGGAAGGGAGATCGCAGCGTTGAAGCTGCTTGCTTTGCAAGCTGCTTCAACCCGACCGCTTCTGCATAAAAATCGACCGCTTCTTCAAAAGCGGTTGATTTTTTTATTCCTGTCGGTTACAATGCAGTTAAAGGA
>JAZPZN010000030.1:0-13634 GCA_045544715.1 Oscillospiraceae bacterium
CTTGGCCTCCGACTTTGCTACAGCGACGATGGCATGACCGCCAGCGAGCTTGCAAATGCCTTGTGGCTCAGCGGAAACATCCCTTATAAGGAAGAGGCTCTCCAATCCCTTGCGAACAATTACTACACCTCCTCCCACATCGGAGAGATGGGCAGCGAGGATTACAACGTTGCCCTGCGTGACTGGGTCAACCTGCACACGGGCAACCTCCTTGCCGATAGCGTATCTGAGCTTGGCTTTGAGCCTGCGACCCTGCTTGCGCTGACTTCCACCACCTATTTCAAGGCGCAGTGGGAGGATTATTACCGCACAGAGGGCGGCAGCTTTAATGCGGCAGATGGCAGCACGCAGCAGTGCGAGTATCTTACCTATGATGATACATACAACTACTACTGGGGCGACAATTTCTCGGCAGTGCGGATGCCTCTTGAAGAAAGCGGAAATATGTGGATCATCCTCCCTGACGAGGGCATTGATGCAGAGCTGCTGACGACCGACATACAGGTGAAAAAGCTACTTAACGAGGGCGCAAAGTATGCAGACCGCACAACGGTGGTTGTACACATGAAGGTGCCCATGTTCGATGTCAGCGATGACATGAGCCTTATCGACGGCATGAAAGCCCTCGGAGTGACCGATGTGTTCGATCATACGGTTGCCGATTTCACACCGCTGATGGAGAATACTGAGGTATATCTCCCTTATGTCAGCGAGGCAGACCATTCCACCCGTGTGATGATAGACGAGGTTGGCTGCACAGGCGCATCCTTTGTGGAGATAGAGGTCGAGGTAGGCGCTGCGCCTCCCCCCGATGAGGAGCTTTATTTTATTGCAGACCGCCCCTTTATGTTCGCCGTTATAAACGAGTGCGGCATTCCCCTCTACTGCGGCATCGTTAACACGATGGAGTAAATTTGGCATAAGCTGAAATAAAAAAATCGGTAAACATCGTTTACCGATTTTTTATTGTCACATCGCATAGTTGCCGATGCTGTTCATTATCTTTGTTCTCCTTATCACCTCAGCGATGACGAAGCTGAAAACTATGCCTGCAACAGCCTGCATCATGTTGGGAAGCAGGGTGGCAACTGCAGCCTCAAAGCCAAGCCCCATAAACAGTGCATCATACAGGTAGTAGCCTGCTGCCATTACCAGCTCAGCTGCGGCTGCAGCGGTAAGGTGTGCGACGGTGCGAAGGCTCTCCTTTCTGCTGATGACGGCATGCGCCACAAGTGCCGAGGTGACCCCGATAAGTCCCTTTACAGCGAATGTGCAGGGAGCATACACCGCATATCCCGAAAAGATATCCGCCAAAGCCGAGCCTATTCCACCTGCCGCAAAGCCGTAAACAGGGCCTAGCACCCAGCTGCATATTATGATGAAGCTGTCGCCGAAATTGACAAATCCGCCCAGCGGCACTGGTATCTGTATCACCATCGTTGCAACGCAGATAAGTGCTGTAAACATCGCCGCAGCGCAGAGTTTTATAATGTATTCATGCTTGTTAGGGGAGCTTCCCATAAGATCACCTCTTGATATTTGTATGGATATATTATATTACTTTTCTGTGTTTGTGACAATAGTAAAATTGACAAAAGTTTTTTATGAATACAGCCCCAAAATTGTTTATACCAAAACGGCGCTCGTAAGAGCGCCGTTGCATCATTCTTTTTCTATCTCAACTCTTACTCGCATGTCGTCGCCCAGCACAAGCTTACCGCTTACTACGTCGCCACGCTTTGTGGTAAAGCCCTTCAGCACGATGGAGCTGCCCTTGTCCAGTACACGCTTTGCCTGGGTTTCGGATATCTCCTTGCCCCACATCTCCTTCATGAAGAAGAAGCCGCAGTCGCCGTGGCTGTCCTCGCAGGAGTAGCTTTTGGGGAATACATATACATTCTTGCCGCACTTAGGGCACTTGCCCACAACAGTGAGCTTTGAAAAGCGGAACGGATTTGCAGCTCCCGACGAAGCAGTCTTGTTATCCGCAACCAGATTTTTTGTGAACTCGATTATCTCGCTGAGGAACTCCTTGTCGCTTGCCTGCCCCTTAGCGATACGCTGCAGAGTGGTCTCCCACTCGGCGGTCATTTTTGCGGATCTGACGTTTGCGGGAACCACATCGATGACTCTCCTGCCCTTGTCGGTGGGTATCAGCTGCTTGCCCTTGCGCTCCACATACTGACGCTTTACGAGTGTCTCGATGATTGCTGCACGGGTAGCGGGAGTGCCCAGACCCTTCTTTTCAACATCCTCGTTGTCGTCGTAGTCGTCGTTGCCTGCGTGCTCCATAGCGGATAGCAGCATATCCTCGGTGTAGCGTTTCGGCGGAGTTGTTTTATGCTCGGATAGCTTTGATTTCTTTACTGTGACGGTGCCGCCCACCTCCAGCGGAGGCAGGGTGCCTGCTGCATCCTCCTCATCGTCATCGGAGCTGTCGGGCACGATGCCCTTCATGTGGCTCTTGATATCGGCTTCAAGCTGCTTCCAGCCGCCCTGCACCACGGTCTTTCCCTTTGCGGTGAATGTGGTATCGCCGCAGCTTAGCTCAGCGGTGACTGTATCGTATGTATGCTTAGGGGCTACCGCACAAAGCAGCCTTGCAGCCACTAAGCACAGCACATTGTAGCACTCCTCAGAGAGGGTATCAAAGTTGTATCGGGATATCTCCTTTGTGGGCAGCAGGGCATGGTGGTCGCTTACCTTGTCGTTGTTGATAAGACGCTTCACATCGGGCTCACAGGCGAGAGCATCATAGCTTTCTCCGAATGGAAATACCTTTGCCGCAAGCGTTACCATCTCGGCTGCCTGCGATTCCATGTCATCAGTTATATAGTTGCTGTCGGTGCGGGGATAGGTCAGCAGCTTGTTTTCGTATAGCTTCTGGGCGCAGTCGAGGGTCTGCTGGGCGGTGTAGCCGTACAGCTTGTTAGCGTCACGCTGCAGGGTGGTGAGGTCGTACAGCTTGGGAGGGTTTGCATTTTTCTGCTCCTTAACTGCGCTCTTTACCTCAGCGGTATTTGTGCAGGCTGCCAAAGCCTTTTCAGCGGCTATCTTATTGTCGATCTTATCGCTCTCGGCGGTGAACTTGCCGCAGTCAAGCACTGCTGTATAATAGTTCGCCGAGGCAAACTGCTCTATCTTCTTCTCACGCTCAACGAGCATTGCGAGGGTGGGGGTCTGCACTCTTCCTACGGACAGCATATTGCGGTATTTTACGGTGAACAGCTGGGTGGCATTCATGCCCACTATCCAGTCAGCCTTGTTTCTTGCAAGGCCCGAGAGGTACAGGGCATCGTACTCACTGCCGTCACGCAGGTCGGCAAAGCCGTCTTTGATAGCCTCGTCGGTCATGCTGCTTATCCACAAACGCTTGAACGGCTTTGTGCAGCCTGCCTGATAATACACATAGCGGAAAACACATTCGCCCTCACGACCTGCGTCAGTGGCGCAGATTATCTCATCAACATCGTCACGGTGCATGAGGGTCTTTAGCACCTCAAACTGCGGCGCAGTGCTCTCAGCTATCGTCCATTTGAACTCCTCGGGGATGATTGGGAGATTTTCAAACTTCCACGGCTTGGCGTAGCGCTTGTCGTACTCCTCGGGGGAGGACAGCGCAACAAGGTGACCGTAGCACCAGGATACTATATAACCGTTGCCCTCGGTGAAGCCCTCTCCTCTGCGCCTGTTTGCGCCTATGACCTTTGCGATAGAGTTACCCACCGATGGTTTTTCTGCAATTACTAATTTCATTTTGATATTTGCCCCTTTCAAACGGAACCCTGTTCCGAACATCTATGCTAACGCATTAAAATGCGGTTTAGCTGAAAATAACATACCCTATCATTTTAGCATACATCAGCAAAATTTGCAACAACTTATGTCAAAAATTGCAAAAAATTAATAAATAAAGCTCTGCTGCAGACACACCTGCAGCAGAGCCGTCATCTATCAGCCGAGGAAATGTTCGATAAGCTCGTGACCTACAGCGTAGAACACACCTGTGCTCTCAGCATGAGCCTCATCGAACTTTTCAACGCCCTTAACGTCCTTTGTGCTGTCGTATATGAGGTAAGGAACAGGGGCATTTGTATGAGTTTTTAGCTCAAGAGGAGTGGGGTGATCGGGGCAGATGAGGATGCGGATATCCTCGCCCTTGAATGCTTCAAGGATGGGGCCCAGCACTTGCTCGTCGATGATCTCGATGCTCTTGACCTTGTTTGCAATTTCGAAACGGTGACCGCACTCGTCGGGGGCTTCCATATGCACATATACAAAGTCCTTGCCGTCCTTCAGTGCCTTGATAGCAGCCTCAGCCTTGCCCTTGAAATTGGTATCGATGTAGCCTGTTGCGCCCTCCACCTCGATAACATCCATCTCGGTGAACTTGCCGATGCCCTTCAGCAGGTCAACAGCGGAGATCATTGCGCCTGTTTTGCCGTACTTTTTCTCGAAGGGCATTAGATCCTTGCGCACACCCTCGCCCCACAGCCAGATGCTGTTTGCGGGACGCAGGCCCTTTGCTTCACGTGCCTTGTTTACGGGGTGATCCTTTAGCAGGTCGTAGCTGCGCTTCATCATATCCAGCAGCTTTTCTGCGTTGGGGGAGTCGCTGAGATACTCTGTCACCACTCTGCCTGTAATGTCGTGGGGAGGTGTCAGCTTGCCCACATCGAGGGTACCCTTATCCCAGATAAGGCAGTGGCGATAGCTTACGCCGCTGTAGAATCTGAACTCCTCATTGCCGAAATTCTCCTCGATGAACTTTATCAGCTCAGCCGCCTCAGCGGTAGAGATATCGTCAGCGCAGTAGTCTACCATAGTTTTCTTGGTGTAATCCGCCTCGTCGGAGAGGGTGACGAGATTGCAGCGGAAGGAAACATCTGTCGGCTTCATATCGATGCCGATGCTGCCTGCCTCCAGCGGAGAACGTCCGGAGTAATAGATAGCAGGGTCATAGCCGAGTACTGAGAGGTTAGCCACGTCGCTGCCGGGCTTCAGGTTATCCTGCACGGTCTTGACCATTCCCACCTCGGAAACAGCGGCGATCCTGTCCATATTAGGCTTATAGGCCTTTCCCATAGGGGTAGTGCCGCCGAGATCCTCACGGGGCAGGTCTGCCATACCGTCGCAGAGAAGAACTGCATATTTCATTTTGTTGCCTCCTGATAATATATATGTATTTTTTGCAGGATATTAGTCTTGCAATATGCTATTATTTTAACACATCATTTTCTAATTTGCAATAGGAATTTTAAAAACAAAAAACATAAACTGAAGTTCAGCGCATATAGCCCTGCAAATGATGTATCTGCCTGTTAATATGCACAATGCTATCGCTGCCGTGACTTTGTAAATTGTATCATCCTACAACTTTTTGTCTGCTTATTGAGAAATTTCGGCTTTTGTGGTATAATTACAATGTGTTTTTATACGCTTTTTAAGATGTGCAAAACTACTATCGGAGGTGTCACCGTGGCAAGGGTAAAGGTGTGGTGCTTATATACGCTGTATGCGCTGCTCTTTGCGGTGGTGTTTGCGGTGATGCTTGTGCTGCTGACGGCGGCTGTAGTCGGGATACCGACAGGGCTGCTGCTTGGCATCTTCGGGGTAGCGGTGATGCTGTTCGAGGCTGACTTCATCGTGACCGAGCTTTCGTCTACGCTGATGATTTTCGGAGGGCTGAGCGGCTCGTTCCTCTCTGCGTTTCTGGGGCTGGTGGCGTTAAAGGCGGGGTTCATGGTCTCACGGCTGTTTTGCCGTGTCAAGCGTCGCTGCGACAAGCTGAGAGGTTGGTAGCCATGGAGAGAGCCATTGACCGTTGGATGCTTATCACCGCTGTTGCAGCCGTTGCACTTGCGATGTGTGCATTCCTTTTTAGGAGCGAGAGCAAGTCTGCTGCGCTGGAGGAGGAGCTTACGCTCCCTTTGTGCGAGTACATCGAGATAGATGTGCTTAAGCTGGATGTGATGCTGATGCCCACCGATGAGGATGATATACTCATCCGCTACAAAAGCGAGGTTCCGCTGACGATAGACACGGGGGACAACAGCCTCTCGATAAGCGAGAGCGACGAGTTCGTGATATCGCTGTTTGCGGATGATGACGATCTCGGGCTGTATGTATACCTTCCCGATGAGATATACCGTGAGGTGATAGTCTACACCACCTCGGGCAGTGTTAAGATGGGCGGCATCAACAGCGAGAAGATAACCGTAGTGACTAACTCGGGCGATATCCTTTCTGAGGATACCAAATCCCTTGTTGACCTTATAAGCGGCACAGGAAACGTTACCCTTGAATTCGGCACGATAGTACCCGAAAGCTCGGTGCAGCTGCGCAAGGGCAATGCAGAGGTGGTTATCCCTAAGGGAACTCCCATCTCTATCGATTTTGAGACTGATAGCGGCAGGCTGTCCTCGGATATGTTTTCGGGCAGCTACAAGGGCAGCTATATCTACAGCTTCAACGGTGGCGAGCAGCTTATCCATGCCACTCTTGACAGCGGTGAACTAAGGATAGAACAAAAATAAAAACGGAAGGGAAGTAAACGCATGAAAAACTACAGGCAAGAGCTTACCATCACCACTGAAACAGAGGAGCAGTTCCTCAATCTCACGTTTGAAGTGGAGGAGTGTCTCAGACGCAGCATGATAAGCGAGGGCTTCTGCATAGTTATGTCACAGCATACCACCTCGGCAGTGTTCCTTGAGAACGACAACGAGGCACTGTATGAGGACTGGGCAAAGCTGCTTAACGAGATAGTTCCTGCCGATACTAAGTATACTGTAGACTATGTTCCTGCAGCGGCGGCGCACATCAAGCAGATGCTGCTGGGGGCGTCGGTCAGCGTGCCGATATCCGACGGCAAGCTGGAGCTTGGCCCCCGTCAGTACATAATGTACGGCGATTTCAGCGGCTGCCGTGAAAAGACAGTAGTTGTAAAGATAATAGGAGAATAAAAAATGCTATCGGTTATAATTCCCTCGTACAATGAGCACGACAATATCAGCAACACCGCTCAGGTGATAAGAGGGATACTTGACTCGGAGGGGATACCCTTCGAGATAGTTTTCGTTGATGACGGCTCAAAGGACAACACATGGGACATCATCTGCGAGGAAAACAGCAAGGACGCAAGGGTGAGGGGAGTTCGCTTTTCTCGCAATTTCGGCAAGGAGGGAGCTATCTTCGCAGGGCTTAAAAGTGTGGAGGGTGACTGCGCCGTGCTTATCGACTGCGACCTGCAGCACCCGCCCGAGCTTATCCCGAAGATGTATCGTATGTGGGAGAGCGGCGCAGAGGTGGTGGAGGCAGTGAAAGCCTCCCGTGGCAAGGAGAGCCTGCTATACAAGCTGTTTGCGAAGAGCTTCTACAAGATGATGAAATCCTCCTCGGGAATAGACCTGGACGGCGCCAGCGACTACAAGCTGCTTGACCGCAGGGCGGTAAACGAGCTTAACGAGCTACCCGAGCGCATGACGTTTTTCCGTGCGCTGTCAAGCTGGGTGGGCTTCAAAACGGAGAAGATAGAGTTCGATGTAAAGCCGAGGGCTAACGGTACCACAAAGTGGAATTTCAGAAAGCTGTTCGTATTTGCGATAAACTCGATAACGAGCTTTACAAACCTCCCTATGCACCTCATTACGGCGGTGGGAGTGCTTTTCGGCATATTTGCCGTAATCGTCGGAGTGCAGACGCTTGTCAACTATTTTATGGGCACTGCGGCTGACGGCTTTACCACCGTCATCCTGCTTATATTGATAGTAGGTGCGTGCGTTATGACGGGAGTAGGCATAATCGGCTTCTACCTGTCGAAGATATACGAGGAGATAAAGCACCGCCCGAGATTTATCATATCCGAGCGCACAAAAAACTCTCCCCAAAACGGAGGACGGAGCATTGACTGATACAAACACCGCCGCCGTAAGGCGGTTTCCCCCCGAGTGGCTGAAAAGGGCACTGATAAAAACAGGATACTTTCTGAGGAGGGAGTATGTATACTTCCTCTCATTCCTGCTGCCTGCGCTGATATTGTTTGTGAGCTATATCCTTTTTGAGGTATATCCCTTCGGCGAGCGCAGCGTACTATCCCTTGACCTTAATGCGCAGTATGTGTACTATTACGATTATATGTACGACGTTTTCGCAGGGGACGAGAGCATTTTCTATAGCTGGAGCCGCAACCTTTCGGGAGAGTTTGCAGGCATCATCGGCTACTACCTTGCAAGCCCCTTCAATCTGATAGTGTGGCTGTTTCCACGAAAGTTCATCACCGAGGGACTTATGGTGATGATGCTTACAAAGGCAGGTGCAAGCGGACTTGCCTGCGCCTTTTATCTCAAGAGGCACAGGGGATTTTGCAACAGCACATCGCTGATGTTCTCGGTGATGTGGGCACTGTGCGGCTTTTTTGTAGTGCAGACCATGAACCCCATGTGGCTGGACGGGCTTGTTGCGCTTCCTCTGGTGGTGATGGGCGTTGAGAGTATATGCGACAAACGCCGCTTCATCATGTATGTGGTGAGCCTTGTATATATCTTTGTTGCTAACTTTTACATCGGCTATATGGTGGGCATATTCTCAGCCCTATATTTTCTCTACTATCTCAGCAGTGGCAGGAGCGAGAAGAATAACCATATTGCCCATGTATGCGTATCGGTGATAGTGTATGCTGCGGCATCCGTCAGTGCGATACTGATGAGCTGCTGGATGATATTGCCTGTATACAAATCCCTCTCCAACGGCAAGCTGGAGTTTACCAGCTCAGTGGATGAGTACGAATTCGAGGATATCTTTATCGAAAATTTCGATATCCCCGAGCTGCTGATAAAGCTGTTTCCCACAAGCTACGATACGGTACGCATGGAGGGTATGCCGATGCTTTACGTCGGCACACTTGCGCTGCTTTTTGCGGTGGTATATTTCATCACCTGCAAGGTCACCGTGAGGGAGAGGATATCTGCGGCAGTGTTTATCGGCTTCATGGTGCTGTGCATGTATATCCGACCCGTTGATATGCTCTGGCATGGCGGACAGATGCCTAACTGGCTGCCTTACCGCTACAGCTTCATGGTAAGCTTTTTGCTGCTGATGCTGGGCGCAGAGGCATTCGACAAATGCGAAAGTATATCGGCAAAGCACATCGGCACTGCGGTGGCAGGACTGGTTGCAGTGCTGCTGCTTGTTGACTGCGACAATGACAGCTTCCGTTATAAGGTGGTGCTTACGGTCGCAATTCCGCTGGTGGTGCTGGCGGTGGTCGGCATACTAGCTTATGTTTTCAAACGCTACAAAAAGCACGTCGGAGTGGCTGTTCCGCTTACGGTGGTGGTGTGTCTTGAGCTGTTTATGAACACATACGTTTCACTGGAGGATATGCATGATGATATCGTGTTCTCCAATCGCTCCACCTACCGTTGGGATATCCCCTACACAAGGGAGGTCACCGAGCAGGTGCATGAAAAGGATGACGGCTTCTACCGCATGGAAAAGACCTATCATCGCTGCGTCAACGACCCCATAGCACTGAGGATGTACGGTATGAGCCACAGCTCGTCAACGCTTAACGCAAAGGCTATCGGGCTGCTCAAAACTCTCGGCTATTCATCGAGGGAGCACTACACTCGCTACGATGGAAACACCATGCTCACCGATGATATCTTCGGCGTGAAGTATATCCTCGCAAAGGATGCCAAAACACTGCCCTACACAGATACCATGCCCGTAACGGTGAAGAACGAACAGGGCATCTCTGTGTATAAAAACGAGGATGCGTTGGGCATTGCCTACCTCGCCAACGAGGAGATAATCGGCTACAGCTTCGACGAGCCCCACTCTCCCTTTGCGGCGCAGAATACGCTTGCAAAGATACTGTCGGGCGACAAGCCGCTGACAGTGTTCAAGCCGATGGGGGATATGGAGTTCGACAGTGAGAATATCCGTGCAGGCACGACTACCGATGCGCATTTCAGCTATCGCAAGATAAAGGAAGATAACGAGGCGTGGATATCCTACACGATAACCGCCGAGGCTGACGGGCCTGTATATATGTACCTTCCCACCATCTACGAGCGTGCAAGCGAGCTGTACATCGACGGTGAATACCGCTTCAACTACTTCCAGTATGAAAACTTCAGCATCGAGTATCTCGGCACGTATAACAAGGGCGACACCTTTGAGGTCAAGCTGGAGCTGGGTGATGATGCGCTCTATTTCAGCGCAACACAGTTCTATTATATCGACCTGTCGGAGCTGGAGAGGTTCGGTGAGCGCATGAAGAGGCTCAACAGCGCAACTGCGCTTGAGCGCACCGCAGGCAACCGCCTTGAGCTTTCCGTCAATGCTGAGGAGGACTGCGCCCTGTTCACCACCATTCCCGCCGAGGAGGGCTGGACAGTGTGGATAGACGGCGAAAAGACCGATTGGACAACTACCCTCGACGGAGCGTTGCTATGTGTAAATGTGCCCTCGGGAGAACACGACATCGTGCTTGAGTTCATCCCTGCAGGGCTCAAGGTGGGTATTATATTCAGCATCAGCGGTCTGCTGACATTTGTGACGATGATATTGATAGCAGTCATGCAAAAAAGGGCAAAGGCAGAAAAAAGTTTACAAAAAAATCAAAATACCCCTTGACAAACGGAAAATGATGTTGTATAATGTTTGAGTAAATAAAGCAGAGCCACCACACTCTCACCCGCCGACGTTAAGTCAGTCAGGCGTGGTCGTTTAATGTCAATATCCCCTTGTATCGTAGTATATATGGGTATTATGTTAAGCGTGAGTTGTGTGCTCACGCTTATTTTATTTTGAAGGCTTAGTTAAGTAAGAAAGGCGGTGCTCAACCATCGGCGCTAAAGAACATCTCATCAATGAGGATATCCGAGAGAAGGAAGTAAGAGTTATCGGCTCTGACGGTTCTCAGATAGGCGTAATGCCCACAGCTGAGGCCCTGCAGAAGGCTGCCGAGGAGGATATGGACTTAGTTCTTATCTCCCCGAATGCGAACCCTCCCGTATGCCGCATCATTGACTACGGCAAGTTCCGTTTTGAACAGACAAAGCGTGACAAGGAGTCCAAGAAGAACCAGAAGCAGGCAGAGGTGAAGGAGATCAAGATGTCGCTCAACATCGACACCAACGATTTCAACATCAAGGTAAAAAATGCCATCAAATTCCTTCAGAACGGTGACAAGGTAAAGGTAACGATACGTTTCAGACGTGCACGTGAGCTTTCCCACATGAACCTCAGTGAAGACCTTATGAAGAGATTTATGGAAGCCGTGTCTGAGTACGGCGGCTCTGACAAGCCGTCAAAGCTTGAGGGCAAGAACTACGCAGTAGTATTGAGCCCCAAGAAGAGCTAAGCGTGACAGGCGCACTTTAACCCCAAAATATTTCAAGGAGGATAACAAAATGCCTAAGATCAAAACACACAGCGGAGCTAAGAAGCGTTTCAAGCTGACAAAGACAGGTAAGGTAAAGATGCAGCACTGCGGTAAGCGTCACATCCTTACAAAGAAGACCACAAAGCGCAAGAGAGGTCTGAGAGTTGGCGCTTACGCAGACGTTACCAATGTAGCAGCTGTTAAGAGCCTTATTCCGTACAAATAATCAAAAAGCGTTTTAAGCGTTAGCGGAATGAGCGTTTCCGCAGTTGACAAATTTTAGGAGGTAATGTAAAATGGCACGTATCAAGGGTGCACTCGCTACTCGCAAGAGAAGAAATAGAACATTAAAGCTCGCTAAGGGCTACTGGGGCGGCAAGAGCAGACTTTTCAAGACTGCTAAGGAAGCCGTAATGAAGAGCGGTCAGTATGCTTATGTAAGCAGAAGACTGAAGAAGAGAGATTTCAGAAGACTCTGGATCACCAGAATCTCCGCTGCTTGCAAGGCAAACGGCATGAACTACTCTACATTCATGAACGGTCTGAAGAAGGCTGGCATCACACTCAACAGAAAGATGCTGTCTGAGATCGCTATCAACGACGCTGCAGGCTTCACAGCACTGACTGAGAAGGCTAAGGCTGCGCTTTAATTTTCGTGATAATATCTCACGCTCTCATAATGCGGGCGTGAGATTTTTCGCTATGTAGGGGGTATGTTCAGCATGGTAATCACATCGAGAAAAAACGAGCTGGTTCGACGTTTTCGTGATCTTGCAAGGGAGAAAAAGCTGCGTGACAGCGAGGGAGTTTTCGTTGTTGAGGGGGATCATCTCTGCGGTGAGGCTGCCCAGTGCGGCCTTGAGATAAGCACCGTACTGCTGACGGACAGTGCGCAGAAAAAGTATCCCGATACCGCAGCTGCACTGCTGAAAGCGGCAGGCTCGGCGGTGGTAATATCCGATGATGTGGCTGAATATATTTCCGATACGAAAAGCCCTCAAGGGCTGTTTGCCGAGGTTAAAAAGCCCTCTGCAAAGTCAGCTTCGGGCAACAGATTGGTGCTGTTGGACGGGGTTCAGGATCCGGGCAATGTGGGCACGATACTCCGCACGGCTGAGGCCCTCGGGATATCGGGCGCATATCTTTCCGAAAGCTGCGCAGATATCTGGTCACCGAAAACTCTGCGTGCCTCGATGGGCAGCGTGCTGAGGCTCCCGTGTATAACAGGGGGGCTGACGCAAATCATAAATACGCTCAAAGCTGAGGGCTTCTCGGTGTATGGGGCTATCCTCGATGACGAGGCGCAGCGAGTGGATGAGATGCACTTTCCCGAAAAGGCAGCGGCGGTCATCGGCAGCGAGGGCAGGGGCATCAGCGAGGGCGTGAGAGAGGCGTGCACAGGCGGCATATACATCCCGATAAGCGGCGCAGAGTCGCTGAATGCGGCGGCGGCAGCAGCGATAATCTTATGGGAGCTTTCCCGATAACGGCAATTCAGGCAGCAATGCCTGAGAGTACCGCAAAACCGTTTACAGTTTAGCTGTCGGCTTTGCAGTGCTCAGATAAACGAGCAGATATCCATATTTCAAACAACAAAGGCAGGTAAATCAATTGGCAAACCTTGTAATATTAGAGTCGCCCTCCAAGGCGAAAACAGTAAAAAAATATCTCGGCGAGAACTACGATGTAATAGCCTCTACAGGCCACATCATCGACCTCCCGAAGTCAAAGCTGGGTGTTGATATCGATAACGATTTCGCCCCTCAGTACGTCAACATGAAGGACAAGAGCGAGGTCATAAAGGAGCTCAAAAAGCACGCAAAAAACAGTGATACCATCTATCTTGCAACTGACCCTGATAGAGAGGGCGAGGCAATTGCGTGGCATCTTTCGCATCTGCTTAATATCGATGAAAATGCGGCGGTGCGAGTTACATTCAACGAGATAACAAAGAGCGGCATACAGAGCGGTATGAGCAATCCCCGCAAGATAGATACCGATATCGTCAACGCACAGCAGGCAAGACGTATCCTTGACCGTATCGTGGGCTACAAGCTCTCTCCCTTCCTGTGGAAAACCGTACGGAGCGGCCTGTCCGCCGAGCGCGTGCAGTCTGTGGCGACCAAGATCCTGGTAGACCGTGAGAACGAGATCCGTGCCTTCAAGCCCGAGGAATACTGGACCATCGACGCAACCCTGATCGCCCCCGATAAGAAACCCTTTACGGCCCGTTTTTACGGGA
>JAZPZN010000031.1:0-57804 GCA_045544715.1 Oscillospiraceae bacterium
CGGTACCTGCCAGTTTTTGCTCCACTGCCTCGTGGAATGCATCGAGCGTGAGTGTGCCAGTGAGCGAATCATGCCGCTCATCGGTGACAAAGCTTACGCCGCCCTTTTCTTTGGTGACATCGAGAGTCCTGCCGATAACACGGATAGGCTTGCCCTCGTCATCGTACATGGTCTTGCCCTCATAGCGGAACCATGCTATCTCCGAGTCATCATTGATAACACGCACATCGTAGTTTATTTCCTTGTCGCCACGCTCCATAGCGTCGCAAAGGCGGTGGAAAACAGGGAGATCATCTGCATGGATATTGCCCCAACTGATGATGGAATCCCTGAAATGTACGATAGGTGCAAGTTCGTTCTCGTATATACCGCCCAGCTTTTTGTACTGATAGCATATATCGTCTGCGATATCGTATTCCCACAGACCAAAATTTGTGTACTCAGAAGATATTTGCACTCGCAACTTCTCTGCCCTTACAGCCACTTTAAGGCTGTTTATCTCACTTTGGGCATCCTCCAGCTTACGCTGCAGCTCCTCTACGGTCAGTTCATTACTCTTCATTTCGTTGCACAAAGTTCTCACCTCCGCTGTGGTAGACCAAGCAAAATTACACAGATACAAGCTTTTTGCTGCATATTTTTATAATTATATCATTTTTTATTATGCTTTGTCAAGTAATAACAAATTATTGTGCATTTTACACAGCAAATTTCGTCACTTTGTACAGCTGCCAAAAAACTCTACTGCTCTTTCGACCGCAGCATTGAGATGGGCAGGAACATCAGCCATACGGTGACTTGCGCCCTTTATACAAAAGCTTTCGATTTTGTCGTTTATGCGAAGAAATTCCTGCGTTTTTTCGGGGTCTACAAGCTCGTCATTATCTGTCCATATTGCGAGGAGATTTCCCTTGTTCCATTCCTCGCAGCGGCGCACAGCGGTGTATCCTTTCAGCTCCTCGTATAGGGAATATGGCAGTGTAAACCTGCGGCTGATGGTCATGGTGACCTCTCCGCTGCTGCGGTAGCCCTTCATACCGACCGATGGATTCAGCTGTTCAACGCATTTTGAAAGTGCGTCTGCCATGTCTACCGCAGGCACTCTCAGCACTACCCGACGGAACTCAGCATCGCCCTGCGCCAGTCTGTTAAGCGCACAGAAGCCGCCAAAGCTCGTGCCGAAAAGCGACATATTATCTCCGAGCTTTTCTTTTATATGTTGTTCAGTAGCCTTGATATCTGCCATGCAGCGTTCAGCGGTGAGCTGACTGCATGGAGCATCGCTTTCTCCGTGGGCGGGGAAATCCATCGCCAGCACGTTATACCCTTTGTTGCAGAGCTTATTTGCGAGCATACCTATAGCATTGCTTTCCTTGCTACCCCCGAAACCGTGCAGTGCAAGCACAGTCTCTGCGGCGTTGTCACCTGCGTAAAGCACTACGGGTACCTTTCCGTATTCTCCGTCTATCTGATATCTGCTGATGCGCATAATGATTGCCTCCTATTTATAATTAGTATAAAACGGGCAGAATATATCTACCCGTTTTGATATTACTCTTCGTCGGTGCTCTGCGTGGTGGCAGCTGCAGCGGCTCTTTCCCTTGCCTCGACCCTTGCGAGTTGGCGGTTGAATTCACGATCACGCTCGGCGGCACGCAGTGTTTTATCTCTTTCCCAAAGCTCTTCAAAATCCTTTAGGTTCATGGGCTTTGCGAAATAGTAGCCCTGTACCATTGCGCAGTCGATATCCGCAAGGAAATCCACCTGTTCCTTTGTTTCAACGCCCTCGGAGATGACCTCCATGTCGAGATTTTTAGCGAGGTCGACAACGGTCGAGATAACAGCCCTGCCCTTTTCGGAGTTGACTGTGCCATTGAAGAATTCACGGTCGATCTTTACCACATCAACGGGGATATCCTTCAGCATATTGAGTGAGGAATATCCGCTGCCGAAGTCGTCCAGAGACAGCTTGAAGCCTATCTCGTGCAGCTTGTGCATTATTGTCAGCAGCGTATCAGTGTTATCCATGAACACGCTTTCGGTCAGCTCCAGTTCGATATATTCATACGGAATGTCGTATTTGTCGATTATCTCACGGAGCCTCCAGATATAGTCATCGTGGTTAAGGTGCAGTCTTGACTGGTTGACAGACACAACTATGGGCTTTTTGCCGTTGTCTATCCAGCGGCGCATCATGCGGCATACCTCTTCCAGAACGAAAAAGTCAAGCTCTACTACAAAGCCGTTCTTTTCACTAAGTGGGATAAACTCATTGGGGAACACAAAGCCGAAATCCTTGCTGTTCCAGCGGATAAGTGCCTCAGCCCCTTCGATGTGACGGGTGCGCAGGCTGTACTTGGGCTGTAGATAGCACTCGAATTCATGTTCTTCCAGCGCAGTGGGCATTATGTTTTCATAGTCCTTTTCACGCAGCGCCTGATCTCTGATCTTGCCATCGTAGAATGCGATAGAGGTGCCACGCTTGCCCTTGAGGGTCTTTTTGGCGATGGAGCATCGATCCAGTGCCACATTGATGTCCACCATCCTGCTGCCTGGTCGTTTGTTGCACTGACCCAGACGGCATACGCCTGCACTGAAGTCAACGGGATATTTAACAAATACGCTGTTCCTGCGGTCGAATTCGGCAAAGATAGAGTTGAGCCTTGCAGATATCTCATTATCTGTTGCATTTTCAATGATGCAGGCGAAATTGTCATCTGAGATACGGCAGCAAAGCTCTCCGTTCTCCATGCTGTCATCGAGTGTCTTATATACTCTTGCCAGCATCCTGTCGCCTTCGGCGAAGCCGAGTCGGTCGTTTACAAACTTGAATTTGTTGATATCGAAAAGTACCATTGCCCACTTTTCGGGATGGGATCTTTTGAACAGTTTTTCGGTGTCATCGATAAGCTTTTTCTTGGTTCTGCCACCTGTTATGGGGTCAACTCCCGTGGCACGCTTGCCACGATGATGTACGCACATGATGATAATTATTGCCACGACAAGCAGTACTATAACTATCAGTGCCATTATCATGATGACATCCTCTGCAAGCACCCAATGACCGTCGTTGGTGTGGCTGTTGGCAGTGATATCGCTGAAATTTCCCATTATCTCATCATAGTAGCTTACTTGGGCAAGTGCTTTTCCGAATATGGAGCCCAGCGCAGGGTTGCAGGTAGCGCTGTATGCGAGGCACTCTGCGTGATAGGTAGAGCTTACATCCATTACATAGATGTCATAGTCGCCGTTTTTGAGCAGGTCAGCCGCTTCGTAAGCGTTTGCGCAGGCGATGTCGGCTATGCCGTCAGCAGTGGATTGCAGACACTCGGGGATGCTTTCATAGGGGAGGAAGGTAGCTCCTGGATATCTCAGCTTCATGTGAGCTGCAATATCGTCGCTGTTAAACGGAACTGCAATCTTAGGATGCTCGTTAAGTATCAGGTTCTCCTTGCCGATGATGGCGATTGGCGACTTCAGATACGGTGAGGATACCTTATAGTTACCGAAACTGGTAAGACTCTGGTCGTTTACACCTCCGCAAATAGCGTCTACCTCTCCAAGATCCAGCAGTTTTATGCAGTCGGAGAGAGTATCGCAGCCTATCACTTCGAATTTGAAGCCTGTAAGTAGTTCAAGTTCGGCAAACATTGCTCCCGTTGCGCCGCTGAGTGACTTTCGGTTGCTGTCGTACAGCTCGGTGCTGCTTGCCTGCAGGTTATATGCTATTTTTAGGGTAGGATGATCCTTGATATATTGCTTTTCGTTTTCCGAGAACGCATACTTCTGTATGCCGTACATGGAAAGGGTGGCGTCGTATAGCTCTGCAGCGAAATGGGGGTTGCACACATATAGCGCACCCACCTGCTCATCGAGCTGGGCAGCGAGGAATTGTTCATTTCCGTCAACAAGGAAATAG
The DNA here is from genome assembly GCA_045544715.1 of Oscillospiraceae bacterium. Classification (GTDB taxonomy): domain Bacteria; phylum Bacillota; class Clostridia; order Oscillospirales; family Ruminococcaceae; genus CAG-115. The sequence goes on from JAZPZN010000031.1 coordinate 3,920, forward strand.
CATTCCTCGGTGTTGAACTGGTAAACGAGAGATTCGTTTGCGCCTGTTCGTGTGCACTCCTTAACCACCGCATCGAGCTTGCCCTCGTCGAGGTCATTCATCATCTGCGTAAGGGTGGAATAGCCAACGAAATTGGCATCCTGTATCTCTCCGCATACGAACAGTCCGTCTTCGAAATACTTGGATGTGTTTTCGGTAAGATATCCGATCTTTGACCTGTTGAGCGTTTTTGTGTCGAAAAAGCTGATATTGCTGGTGTCCTTCACATATATGCCTGTAAATTTGATCATCAGCGAATATTGGCTGGTGATTGGAGCGTTTGCATTGTCGGTGTCGTTGAGCACTTTGGGGAGATAGCTTTCGATGTCGCTGCTGCTTACACATGGTATAACATCGATTTTACCCTCTGACAGCATTTTGAACAGCTCGTCGGGACTTGCCTCAACGTATGAATAGTGGTGGTCTATTCGCTTTTCAATGGCTTTTAGATACTCGTAAGCGTAGCCACTGTACTCGTTGCCGTTGACTACCACGCCAAAATCAGGGTGAGCACCAACGACGACCACGTCGCCTGTATTGGCGGCAAAAGCAAAGCACTGCATACAGCACAGCAGAATCGCAGTGCAGACTAACAGCGCTGATATTTTAATAATGCGCTTAGGCATTTTAACACCTCCGGTGTATATGGCGGCACTGCGTTTCAGTGACGCTTAATATACTGCGTTATAACATAGTTGGTTTAAATTACCTATTTAAGTATAGCACTTTGTCAGTTTATTTTCAATATATTTATATCGTTTTCTCATGCTTTGGCAATAAAATTAAAAACTTTTGGTTAACTTACACAAAAAACTTGACTTTTTGAGAAATATATGATATACTTTTCTCGATAGAAGTCGTTTATCTTTTTTTCGGCGGCTTGACGGAATGAAAGCGGCTTTTTGCCGTTTTTTCGCATCTATACCTAAGGAGTGGATTTTATGAAATGGTTTGAAAATGCAGTATTTTACCATATTTATCCGATAGGCTATTTCGGCTGTCCCCGTGTTAATGACCAGCAGAGCGAGCCTACCCATGTTATACTGAATCTTATTGACGATATTCCGCATATCAAGGCACTGGGTTGCAACGCTATCTATTTCGGCCCAGTGTTTGAGTCTGTTGCTCATGGTTATGATACTATCGATTATACAAAGATAGATCGTCGCCTCGGTACTAACGAGGATTTCAAAAAAGTGTGCGATGCCCTCCATGAGAATGGAATAAGGGTAGTGCTTGACGGCGTGTTTAATCATGTCGGCAGGGATTTTGGTGCATTCAAAGATGTGCGTGAGCACAAGCACTCAAGCTACAAAAAGGATTGGTTCCACATCGGCGATGGAAACAGCTGCTACAATGATGGCTTTTTCTACGAGGGTTGGGAGGGCCATTATGAGCTGGTAAAGCTAAATCTCTACAATCCCGAGGTAAAGGGTTATATCAAGGATTGCATAACAGGCTGGAGGAACGAGTTTGGCATCGATGGTTTGCGCCTTGACGTTGCATATTGTCTCGATCTTAATTTCTTGAAGGAGTTGCATGGTCACTGCCGTTGGCTCAGTGACGATTTCTTCCTGCTTGGCGAAACTCTTCACGGCGATTACAATCGCTGGATGAACGATGAGATGCTGGACAGTGTGACGAACTATGAGTGCTACAAGGGGCTTTTCAGCAGCTTCAACGATATGAATATGTATGAGATCGCCCACTCTCTCAACCGTCAGTTTGGCAGTGAAAACTGGTGTATTTACAGGGGCAAGCATCTGTTCACGTTTGTTGACAACCATGATGTTACCCGTATTGCGACAATGTTGAAGGTAAAGGAACATCTGCCGCTCATCTATACACTGATGTTTATGATGCCTGGTATCCCTGCTGTTTATTACGGCAGTGAGTTTGGTATTGAGGGCGACAAGCGAGGTGGTAGCGATGATATCCTGCGCCCCGAGTTTGAGCTTGAAAAGATGAAAGCAGAGGGAATATGCGACTTAACTGCGCATATTGCAGCCCTGGCTGAGATACAGAAGGCTCATCCTGCAGCGGCATGGGGCAATTACAGCCAGGTACAGCTGACCAACCGCCAGCTTGCTATTGCAAGAAGCTGCGACAGTGAGACACTGATCACTGTTATCAATGCTGACGGAGCTCCCTTTACGTTCAATCTGAACCGGGGAGGTCAGGCGGAGGATCTTCTTACAGGAAAAACTGTTGAGCTTTCGGGGCTTACGCTGCCTGCGTACACCTCTATGGTGCTCAAGGTATAAAGAATTGCAAATTCCGCCGCATACACATGCGGCGGAATATTGGTATAGGGAGGTAGCTTATGAATACTGCGGTATGGCTGTGGATACTGCTGGTGATGCATCCGCACAATCCCCGCACGATGCAGATAGTTAACCGATATGACGATGTGCGTGATGCAGCGAGAGCGATGCGTGATGGCTGTGATATTATGAGCGAGCAGGAGAAGAAGCGTGCTAAAAATGTAAAAAACCGTGATGTAAGGCAGCTGATGCAGCTATGTGCTGATAATGATATACGCATCGTGACGATAGAGGATGGCGAGTATCCGCCACTGCTGCGTGCCATATCCGATCCTCCGATCGTACTGTTTGTTAGGGGCAGTCTTGATCAGGGCGGTGGGCTTTCGGTGGCTGTTGTGGGCACGAGGAAAGCCTCGGATTATGGCATACAGTCTACAAAGCGTATATGTAACGGATTGGCGGCAACGGGTGCATCCATTGTCAGCGGTCTTGCGGTAGGGCTTGATACTGTTGCGCATCGCTGTGCTATCGAGGGACAGGCGCATACCATAGGTGTCCTTGCTTGTGGTCATTTGGTGGATTATCCAAAGGAGAGCGCCGAACTGAAAGAGGATATCATCAATGCAGGCGGAGCGATAATTTCAGAGCTGTTTCCCCGCACCGAGTCTAGGGCGGCGTACTTTCATCAGCGCAATCGTATAATTTCGGGTCTGTGCATGGGAACGTTGGTGACAGAGGCTCCTGTTCGCAGTGGCTGCCTGCTGACTGCCGACCATGCTGTGGAGCAGGAAAGGCTGCTTTTCTGTATACCGCCGCATGATATATCGAGGATAGAGTATGCAGGGGTTATCCGCTACCTTAGGAATGGTGCGATTCCGTGCTTCAGTCATCTTGATATTATCAATGCCGTGCCGAGCCTTGCGCAGCGCATAGATATCGATAAGCTCCGCAGCAGTATCGATGATCTGGAGATGTTTATTATGCGTGAGGAGGTGCTGCGACAAGCGGGTATCTCACGCAAGAACAAGAAGTATCCTGCAGTGGGTGGCACATCTGATGAGGTGCATACAGAGTCTGAAAAGGATGCGAAGCCTCAAAAAACAGAGCTTACCGACGACTTGCTGCAAGGTCTTGACGAAAGCTCGGCAGTGCTGCTGAAGCTTATTGCGGAGCAGCCCCGCTCCACCGATGATCTTATCGAGTTGACAGGCATTGCCTATTTTGATGCTACTTCTGCTTTGACGGATATGGAGATATCGGGGTATATCGGGCTGAATGCTGACGGAACGTATTCAATGCAATAAAAAGGGCGGCTGTATAGCCGCCCTTTGATCATTTATTTTGGATAGCTTTTGCAAAATCGTACAGGCTTTGCCTCATATCGTTGCGCCATTGTTCGTCAGCTATGCAGAGACCCATATAGCAGTGTTCATTGAATAAACAAACCTCACACACGAGCTGGTCTATGCTTTGCATCAGCAGATCATCGTCAGTGGGAAGGTCATAGCTGTCGATCTTTCGTATGGAGTGAGGAGATCTCAGTCCAAAATCTATCGATTTTCCATTGCTAGTTTTCAGATAGCGGTATACATCTGCTGAGAATGAAATGCAGTCACCGACTGTATACTCTTCAAAGCCCTTGATATCCATCCATACATGATCCTCTTTGCCTGAAAAGCCGATGCCGTCGCAATAAATGCCACCAACAAAGATGCGCTTGAAGCATATCTTATCCTTGGTGATCTTGTCGATCTCGCCTTTGAAATCCGATAAGCAGCTGCTGTAATAGCATTGTTCAAAGAAGGGGCGGGTGCCGTTGCCGGTTTGATGCATTATCTCAAGATACTCATCGTAGGACAGCTTTTCACCGCCTGTGATCTTTTTTACCTCATCGGGGGAAAAATCTATAAGCCCCCAATGCGTCTGTGCAAGTGTGTTGGTGCCGTAGCAATCCTTCAGCAGCTCTGCCCATTCCTTTTCATCAGTGGGGAATTTTGGGGGATCGGGCTTTCTGCCCTCAACTTCTTCCCACATACTGTTGATCGCTTCTTCTGATTTGTTCATGCTGTTATACCTCCATTAATAAGTGCTGCGCAAGCAGCCTGACATGCTAATGCAGGTAAGAAAATGCCCCATTTATCAGATAACTGAAAATGGGGCTTTGAGTTATGCGTTCAGTTTTTTGCTTTTGCCGATGCGGATGATGCGCACGATAGCAGGGTTAAGTACGATGTTGATGCCAAGCTCAATAAGGAAGTTTATTCCCACAAGACCCACAATCATGTACATGCCTACATTATCGAAGCCTGCGCCCTCTGCCCATGCGCTGATAGTATCCATAAAGAATATCATGCAGCCCAGCAGGAAGATGCCCGTGTTGATGATAGGTGTTGCAACAGCCGCCACAATGACAGCCAGTGTCTCATTCTTCTTTGCGAGAAGCTGATACACCAATCCTGCTACAAGACCCGCCACTGCGCCTTTGACTAGGCAAGTGATGACGGTGCCCGGCACATTGATCGCAAGAAACGCTCCTGCATCGGTAAGTACTACCACTATACCGAATACAAATCCAAGCCATGCTCCTGCCTTGTAACCGTACAGCGCCGCTCCGACTACTATCGGTACAAGTACGAATGTGATGCTGAACATGCCAAACCTCATGCCGAGTGCTATCATCTGCAGCACGATGACAATGGCGGTCAGCAGACCGATACCAACGATCGTTTTGGTATCAAATTTTTTTGCGCCGCTTTCAAGCGCAGTGCTCTTTTTGATTTCCATTTGGAACTCCTTGCTGACATTCGGACCCTTGTTCCGATATGTCGCTGGGTATATATTTACGGATATTATCCGCAGACCCCTGATGTGTTTCGGCAGTTGGGGAAACACGCCGAACGAATATTACAAATTGTATAGATTGATTTATCTATTCTTTTTGTATATATCCAGCAGACCTGTCATGATAAGGCTCTTGTCGAGGATGAAATCTCTCTTGCAAAGAGGCTTTATTACTGAGGAAAAACCGCCTGTTGCAATGACAGAGCATTTCTCCCCTATCTCACGCTCGAAGTTTTCTATCATGCCGTCAAGCATATATGCAGTGCCGTTAAGCAGGCCGCTTCTCATGCAATCGATGGTGTTGGTGCCGATAACGCTCTTGCAGTCGCCGCTGATGCTGATGAGTGGGAGGCTTGCAGTGCGGTTAGCTAGTGCCTCCAGCGAGATCTTAACGCCGGGGGCGATTATTCCGCCGATGAATGTGCCTGTTTTGGTTACCGCCAGCACCTTTGTTGCAGTGCCGAGGTCGATAACGATGGCAGGGAGGGGATAATGCTCCTTTGCGCCGACTGCGACGGCAGCCATATCAGCACCGAGGGATGCGGGCTCATCGATCTTGATATCAAGACCTGTCTTTAATCCCGGCCCTACAACGAGTGCCTTGCAGCCGCAGAGCTTTTCGATCGCCTCTTTTATCTGGCCCGTAACAGGCGGAACCACGGAGGATATGATCGCTCCTGTGAAATCCTTCGGAGAGTGATCATACAATCTCATGATGTCGCTTAATGTGATGGCGTACTGGTCTGCCATGCGGTAGCGGTCAGTGTCTATCCTTGATTCGAAAGTGAGCTGGTCGTTTTCATCAAATCCTCCGATGCAGGTATTTGTGTTTCCGACATCAATTGTGAGTATCATAGTTTGTTCTCCTTTATTCGTCTGTCGCATCGCAAATGGCGTATGCGCAGCTTATTGTACGAAGATATCAGTTCATATATTCACCGCTGTATTCCAGCAGAGTCACGCTTTCAACTCCGTCGATGGCATTGAAGCGGCTGAGGTAGCTGGTATCGTTGTTCTTGACTTTTACCTCGATTGTAAGCTCGATGCGGTCACCTGTCTGGGTCTTGTTCTTAAGCTTGTACTTTATGGCACCGAGGATGCCGTTAACGTTCACCTCTGTTTCAGCGGTATAGCGCACGATCAGCAGATAGCTCTTGCGCTCCTTCTTGCAGATGGTAAGTATGATGTAGATAACTGCGATTATAACAGTGCCGATGACAGCCACCCAGTAGAGCTGAGCGCCTGCAGTGATGCCTGCTGCGATGCCCCAGAAAAGGAATCCGATATCCAGTGGATCCTTGACAGCCGCACGGAAACGCACGATAGACAGCGCACCAACCATGCCGAGGGACAGCACTACGTTTGCGCTGATGGTCATGATAATAAAGGAAGTAACAACAGTGGTAAGCAGCAGCAGAATGTTAAAGTTGTCGCTGTATACCACACCTCTGTAGAAGAAACGATATACTATGTAGATGATAGCACCGCAGAGTGTTGCGGTCAAGAGCGTGGTGATTATTGTAGGTACTGAGAGATTGGCAAACTGTGCACTTACATCTATCGTATCGCCGATAGCTGAGAGAGCTTCGCTCACGCCGGATGCTGATGTAAAAAGCTTAGAAACCATGTGTGTTTACCTCCAGGATTTTGTCGCAGCAGATTATGTATTTCGATACCGACTGCTTGCAGGCGTTGAGGCCTTGCAGAGCAGCTTGTATACTGGACGGAATATAATTATCGTATTTTACTTCAAGTATAATATCTTTTGGGTACACTGAAGAGTAAAATGCATTTTTGTCAAACATATCTAATGTATTATAGCAAGTGGAGAGCCGTTTGTCAAATGTTATGCGTACATTGCCGTATGGATATACAAGTGCCTCACGGGTGTAGTCTACTATAACTTTTGGTTTAAGAATAGCTATTCTATCCGCTCTGTAATATTCGCCGAATACATCTTCTTCGTCATCACTGTCTGCCATGAAGGAACAGTCACCTGCGAGCAACTGATGATATTGCTCGTTTGTAAGACGTTTGGACAACTTTGAAACATAATTGTCGTCCTTGTGCTTCGCTTCCAGTGTTATGAGTGAAGGATCGAGATCGTAGCTGCGTATGCGGAACTTTCTTCTCGTTGCCATACCATTGATCTTGTCGAGATATCCGCTGCCGTATACATCGTCAAAATACAGGCTTGTGACTCTGTATTCGCCGTTTTGCGAGTGAGCATCTCGCTGCATGAGAGGCAGCAGTCTGCCTAGCAGTACCCTGTATGTTCCCTCATCTATCATATATTTGATCTCATGGCGCAGATGTCTGCCGCCTGATCTTATTGTATTGTCGGGCTTTGGCGGAAATAACACCTTTGCCCTGCGCATATCAAACACAGCACACCTCCGTGAGAAATAAATCGAAAAAAGCAGTGATGAGGAGCAGAAAATGTCATCCTGACATCCTTGCTCAATACAATATAATAATAACATATTTCAAAGACGATTACAAGCCTATTTTTTTGTATAATAGCAATAAAATAATACTGCTCGTATTGATTTAAAATGATTTTTAAGCAAAAATTTTCAAAAAGCACTTGACAACGCATTTTTGTTCGGTTATAATTATTTATTGTTGACAGCTGTGTGTGGACAAACTGTATCTTCACACAGGATTTACCATTATTTTATAAAGGGGGTCTATCAGATCATGAAAAGAACTTACCAGCCTAAGAAGCTTCAGAGAAAGCGTGAGCACGGCTTTATGAAGAGAATGGCAACCAAGAACGGCCGCAAGGTTCTCGCTCGCCGTCGTGCAAAGGGCAGAAAAAAGCTGACTTACTAATCCTGATCGCATAACCGATGTCTGATTTTAGAAAAAGGTATATCGTGATCAAAAAAAACCGTGATTTCAGCTTTCTTTTCAAGCGTGGTGAATGCATCGTCAACGGCGCATTTATCTGCTACATGAAGGAAAGGCGTGGAAGCGCCAATCGTCTTGGCATCGTCACAGGCAAGAAGGTTGGAAATGCGGTGAAACGAAATCGGTCAAGGCGGATAATAAGGGAAGCCTTCCGCCTTTTAGATCCGATTATGAAAGAAAAAACAAACAAGCGTTATGATTTCGTTTTTGTCGCAAGAGGCAGAACTCCGTCGATGAAGTCTACTCAGATCTACTCTGCGATGAAAAAGACTATTCTGTCGAAGCTAAAATGAAGTATTTGTTTCTGTTTATTATCAAGCTATACAGACTTACGCTGTCAAAGATCTTACCGCCGTGCTGCCGCTTTCATCCAAGCTGTTCCGAGTATGCGACCATCGCTATTCGGCGTTTTGGGGCGGTTAAGGGCGGTTATTTGGCTTTTTGGAGGATTTTTCGCTGCAATCCGTTCTCCGAGGGCGGGTACGATCCAGTGCCCCATAAATTCTACTTCAGGCCCGAAAAACACTACGATGAATTCGCCTGCAGCGACTTTGATACCGAAAACAACTGCGGTCACACACCGCACTGACATACAACTTAGATTAATTTGCCACATCACTATTGTTGGATAGACTTTGAAAGGACGTGTAGAACATAAACTTTTTATACACTTTAGTTGGCACACCTCTCGGCTGGATACTGTATTTTATATATGAGTTTATCACCAGCAACGTGGGTATTGCGATACTCATTTTTACTCTTGTTATCAAGCTTGCGATGCTGCCGATCTATATCAAGCAGCAGAAAAACACCGCAAAATCTGCTATCTTTGCTCCTAAAGTAAGGGAGATACAGCAAAAGTACAAGAACAACCAGCAAAAGCAGCAGGAGGAGCTTCAGAAACTCCAGCAGCAGGGCTATAATCCTATGGGTGGCTGTGGCTCGATGATTCTTACAATGCTGTTGCTGTTCGGCGTACTGGATGTAGTTTATCGCCCTATGGCGCATATCGTGCGTGTGCCCAACGAAAAGACGGCTTCTATCATCGAGGAGTCCTATGATATCGAGCTCACCTCTATTCTTGTCAAGGAGATCAACAACACTGCTGAGCTCAAGGGTGATGCGCTCACACGTCATGAGCATCTCGTGGCTGATGCGGAGCAGATCCTTAAATACTACAACGAGAACTGCCTTGCAGCTGGTGAAGCTGCAAAGGAGATGTCTGTATTCGCAAGTGTTACGGAGGAATCCAAGGATGTAATTCATGCTGCCATAACTACAGCCATGAAGAATGAGTATGCCAAGGATACAAAATACGTACTGTTCACCGATACCGATCTCTATAAGATCACTGATGAGGAGAACCAGGAAATGAAAGCGCTTGCCACTGAGAGCGAGAAGGCTGCGTACAAGTCAGCTCACAGTCTCAGCGACAAGATGCGTGAGGTGCTCAGCACCCTACAGAGCCACTTCGGCTCCTACAAGGTTACAGACAATGATGTTGTCACTTTTCAAGCTACGCAGTCGCTGCAGCGTGAGCTGTATGCACTGGAGACCTTCGGCACGGGCTTAAACAGAGATGCTTATGCAACCAATGTTATCGGCACAGAGCTGAAGGCAGAGCTGGTTGAGCTTTATGACAATCTCAACTTCCTCGGAATTCCTCTTGGTCAGGTTCCGTGGGATAATATGGGCTTCCCCATGATCATGATCCCGATACTCGCATTTGTGTTCTCTGTCATCCAGACTATCATTGCCAACAAGAACATGGAGAGGAACAACGGCGGCGCAGAGATGGCTATGAGCATGAAGGTCACAATGTGGATCATGCCCGTGTTCTCGATATTCCTAGTATTCACAGTGCCTGCAGGTGCGGGCTTCTATTGGACTATCAGCTATGCGTTCAGCATCGTGCAGACGCTGGTGCTCAACAAGCTGTACAATCCTGAAAAGCTGCGTGCACAGGCTGAGGCTGAGTATGAGGAAAGCATGAAGCGAGTTAAAGTTCAGGCGAGCCGTGTAAGGGATACCGACAACGATAACAGCGTCGTTGAAGTCAACGGCGAAAAGATCAGCCAGAAGGAGCTCAACCGCAGACGACTTGCAGAGGCACGTCGTCAGGATGCTATCAAGTATGGCGAAGAATACAACGAAGATGATGACTGATATTCTCACGAAAGGAGATCAATATGGTAAAGGAATTTACAGCAAAGACCCTCGATGAGGCTAAAGCACTTGCCGAAGCTGAGTTCGGCGTATCTATCGATGAGATCGACTATGAGATCCTTGAGCAGCCTAAAAAGGGTCTGTTTGGTATGAAGGGTGTGGCAAGGATCAGCGCAAGCTATGAGGAAGCTGCGGCTCCTGTTGTAGAGACAGTGGCAGCTCCTGTTGAGGAAATCGTTGAGGCTGCTCCTGCAACTGAGGAGGCTTCAGTATCTTTTGAGGATGATAGTGATGCTCCTGCAGCGCTTCCTGCTGATTTTGATGTAGAGAAGAGCGCAAAGGTAGCTGCTGCAAAGCAGTATCTTACAGATGTGCTTCACGCACTGGGACTTGAAGGCTTTGAGATCAAGGCAATCAAGACTGAGAATAATGTTATTCTCGATATCACCGGTGACAAGCTTGGTGTTGTTATCGGCAGACGTGGCGAGACTCTCGATGCGCTGCAGTATCTTGCTATCCTCGCAAGCAACCGCACTGAGGAAACATATTGCCGCATTTCCGTTGATTGCAACGGCTATCGTGACAAGCGTCGTGAAACGCTTGAGGCTCTTGCTAAGAGAACCTCTGCAAAGGTGATAAAGCAGGGCAGAAAGATCGCTCTTGAGCCTATGAATCCCTACGAGCGTCGTATCATCCACAGCTGCGTTGCTGAGATAGAGGGTGTATCCAGTCACTCTACAGGTGTTGAGCCTTACAGAAAGGTCGTTATCTACGCTGATAAGCCCAAGTATGATAACAATCGCAGAGGCAGACGTGACAGAGGTGATCGTGGTGAGCGCACAAGCGGCAGAAATTATAGACAGTCTAGCGGTTTCTCTACCAGCTTTGAGCGTGAGTACAAGCGCAAGACATATGAGCCTGATGAGAATGCAGATGCAGGCGAGTTTAGCAAGGAGACCGTAGAGGCAGAGAAGTCTGCAACTCTGTACGGCAAGATCGAGATCTGATTTACATAGAACAGCGGAGTAGCAATACTTCGCTGTTTTGGTAATATGGAGGCATTACATGGAGAAAAAGCTGAGAGTTATAGCAGTTATAGCGGCAGCACTGTTTTTAGTGTGTGCGGTGGGTTTTATTTTTGTTCCCACACTTATTGCGCAGTCGGTTTTCGAGAGCAATTTCGGTGAGAGATACACTACTTATGAGCCGCTTTCGTGGCAGGTTTCAGACTTTGATGGGCTTATGGTGAAAGAATACTCCTTCGCTTCTGACAAGGGGCAAAAGCTTGCAGGCTACAATTACTACAAGGATAGCGATAACTATAAGGGCGTTGTTGTAATGGCACATGGTTACGGTGGCGGTGGTCATAATCATTATATGAATGTTGCGGACTATTTCGCATCCAACGGATATACGGTATTTGCTTACGATGCAACGGGTAATGATGCCAGTGAGGGTGATGGCATAGGCGGTCTTCCTCAGGGAATAATCGATCTTGATTATGCTATTCGTTTCGTTAAGGAGAATGATGAGTTCAAGGGGCTGCCCATAATGCTTTTTGGACATAGCTGGGGCGGATATTCTGTTGGTGCGGTGCTGGAACTGCATCCAGATGTGAGTGCGGCAATAACTGTTGCAGCGTTCAATAGTTCAGCGGATATGTTGGAGCATGAGGGCAGAAATGTTGCAGGTGATGCTATTGCAATTATGATGCCTACTTTGAATGGATATGATGAAAAGCTGTTTGGCAAATACGCACAGCTCAGTGTGGTGAGGGGATTTGAGGCTACAACGGCTGACATTATGGTGCTACACAGTGCTGATGATGCGGTGATCCCTATAGAGCAGAGTTACGATGTGTTCTATGAGGAGTATAAGGATGAGCCGAGGTTCACATTCATCCGTTATGAAAACAGAGGTCACGATAATGTGTATAACGATGAAAGTATCTTTGAGTACAAGAAAGCTTTCAATGAGGTTGCGGCGGAGTTCGTTGCGAATTGTGACGGTGAGGTGACTGAGGAGATAAGGGCTGAGTATTTCAGAGAAAATGTGGATATGCATCAGCTTTATGCCCTCGATAGTGAGCTTATGAACAAAATGGTGGCACATTTCGACAATAGTATTGATTAAAATGCGAAAATTAGCGTTTCCCCTCTTGACAAAAGAGGGGAATACTGATATAATGATACTGTTGCTGTAAAGTAGATTTACTTAACACCTTTTGGAAGGCGGTATTATGGAGCGCAGCTTTGTTATCCTGCTCGATATTTATGGCGAGCTGCTGGCTCATGGTCAGCGTGATGCGCTAGATATGCGCTATAATGCAGACCTCTCTCTTTCCGAGATAGCGGAGGAGATGGGCGGTGTAACCCGTCAGAGTGTGGCTTACTCCATAAAAAACGGTGAAAAGAGATTGCTGGAGCTGGAGGAAAAGCTCGGCTTTGCCGAAAGGCTTGGCACGTTATCTGCAAAGCTAGATGAAGCAAGCGATAAGCTAGATGAGATATCTGCAGAATACAGTGACAAACGATTTGATGAGATAAAGACGCTGCTCTCTGCGATAAAGCAGGGGCTGTAAGCAATAAATAGGCTTAATGCAAAGGTGGTGACACTATGGCTTTTGAGGGACTTTCGGGTAAGCTCAATAACGTGTTCAGCAAGCTGAAGGGACACGGCAAGCTCAATGAAAAGGACATCAAGGAGGCTATGCGTGAGGTTCGTATGGCGCTGCTGGATGCCGATGTAAACTACAAGGTCGCTAAGGATTTTGTGGCAAAGGTCAGCGAAAAGGCTGTAGGTGCTGAGGTAATGGAGAGCCTTACTCCTGCGCAGCAGGTCATCGACATTGTTCATCAGGAGCTTATCGCTCTTATGGGAAATACCACTTCAAGATTGGATTTTCCATCTAAGCCACCCTGCGTAATTATGATGTGCGGCCTTCAGGGTGCAGGTAAGACAACCCACTGTGCAAAGCTCGCAAAGCATCTCATTTCGCAGAACCGCAGGCCGCTGTTGGTTGCCTGCGATATTTATCGTCCTGCTGCTATCGATCAGTTGAAGATCGTAGGCGAAAAGGCGGGTGCACACGTTTTCGAGATGGGACAGATAAACCCTGTCACCATCGCAAAAGAGGGCATTAAATATGCTAAGGACAACGGCTTTGATGTGGTCATGCTCGATACCGCAGGTCGTTTGCACATAGATGAAGAACTTATGGGTGAGCTGAGAGAGATCAAGGCTGAAACAAAGCCCAATGAGATACTTCTTGTAGTTGACTCTATGACGGGTCAGGATGCTGTTAATGTGGCTGAAAGCTTTAATAACGAACTGGATATCAGTGGTGTTATCCTTACAAAGCTTGACGGTGACACAAGAGGCGGTGCTGCACTGACAGTTCTTGCTATCACAGGAAAGCCTATCAAGTTTAACGGTATCGGCGAAAAGATAGATGATATCGAGCCCTTCTATCCCGACAGAATGGCAAGCCGCATCCTCGGCATGGGAGATGTGCTGACGCTCATCGATAAGGCTAAGAGCAGCATCGATGAAAAGGCAGCCATGAAAGCTATGCAGAAGATGCAGGAGAACAAGTTCGACCTCAATGATCTGTATGATCAGTTTGAGCAGATAGAGAAGATGGGCAGTATCCACTCGATAATCAATATGCTCCCTGGTATGAGCGGAAAGATAAAGGAAGAGGATATCGACGAAAAGCAGATGCCTCGCACAAAGGCCATCATCTCTTCCATGACTCCGAAGGAGCGTGCAAAGCCCTCTATCATCGACGCAAAGCGCAAGCGCAGGATCGCAGCGGGCTCAGGTACGAGTGTTGAGGCTGTTAATCAGCTTCTTCGCCAGTTTGAGCAGATGCAGAAGGTCATGAAGCAGATGGGCATGACAGGCAAGGGCGGCAAGAAGAAGCGTATGCCTAAATTTCCCATGAACATGGGTGGCATGGGCGGAGGCTTTGGCGGCTTCCCGATGTAAGATTTGAGGTATAAGAATGGAACCGATCGAGATAATAATGGGCATAGTGATGTGCGTTGTGTTGCTGTTGGCTGGCGGTTTCTGCATATTTTGCAGCGTGATGAACTTTGATTGGTTCTTTAACAACTATAAGGCAGCACCTCTTGTCAAAATATTTGGCAGGAACGGCACAAGGATTTTTTACATCATACTTGGTGTATTTATAGCTTTGAGCAGCTTGGCGGGTGCGGCAGGAGTTGTACTGCTGGCACTTGAATGACGGTAATTCATAGCGGTCTACCGCTTTGGAATATAAAATCTACGAAAGGAGAAACTAAAAATGGCAGTAAAGATCAGACTGAGAAGAATGGGCGCTAAGAAGGCTCCTTTCTATCGTGTAGTTGTTGCTGACTCCCGTTACCCCAGAGATGGTCGTTTCATCGAGGAGATCGGCTACTATGATCCCACTAAGGAGCCCGCTGTTGTAAACATCGACATGGAGAAGGCTAACGAGTGGATCAAGAAGGGCGCACAGCCTACCGACACTGTAAAGAGACTGATGAAGTAATTCTGACGGGTCGGACGGGCTTATGCCCGTTAGCTAATTACGGAATGTGCGGAGATATACGCACAACTCCTTGATATATTTTGGAGGATTTCAAAATGATGATCGAACTTCTGACCACTATTGCCTCTGCCCTTGTTGAGGATAAGAGCGCAGTGCAGGTCACAGCAGATGAGCCCGATGCAGAGGGCGTGGTTGTGTATCATCTCCACGTTGCCCCCGATGATATGGGCAGAGTTATCGGCAAGCAGGGCAGAATAGCCAAGGCTATCCGCACTGTAATGCGTGCAGGCGCAATCAGAGCCGATGAGAAGATCTCTGTAGAGATCGACTGATAAAAGCACGACAGCGGAGTATGATACTCCGCTGTTTTTGTCAAAGGAGGATTAAATATGGCGGTCAAGGAAAACGAAAACAAAGAGATAGTGAAAATGATACGTGAGGGCTTGAAACAAAGTGGAGGCTACTGCCCCTGCCGCAGAGAACACACACCAGAAAACAAGTGCGTTTGCGAGGAATTCAAAAAACAGATAGCCGATCCGGAGTATGAGGGCTATTGCCACTGTATGCTGTATTATAAATCAAAGGACTAAAAAAATCCCCTGCAGTGTGCGTTACTGCAGGGGCAAGCGAAATATTTATGCCCGTGGAAAAAAGGAAGTAAAAACGCACGGGCAATGGATATGCAAGCATATCCGGGGAGGTATGGGTTGCTTGTTGGTGTGATGATGAGCGGAGGGCTGTGTTCCCATCCGCTGAATATATAATAAACCCGTCGTTTGAACTTAATGTAACAGTTTTGTGAAAGATATATGAAAAATTAGCACTCGACTTGTGAGAGTGCTAATTTTGTGCGTTTTGCTTTACAAGTCGGGGATATTGTGGTATAATTATTGTATATCGTCAATGGAGGTAATTATGCTGGATAAGGGCGCACGCATTTGCCCATGTTGTGGCAAAGAGCTTGTTTTGACAGGTGCAGTTAAAGGTGCTAAGATAAACGATACATTGACGGGCGGATATAAGAGTGATACATTTAGTTATCATTATCGCCGTGTTTTTGAGCAGGATAAGCTGTGGGAATGTTCAGTGGATATGTTCTGCTCTGCGTGTGGTAATAAGATACGTTTACAAGAAAACCCACATACGCTTTTGATTTTGATACTTATTCTCACTTTGATAGGAATAGTATTGATAGGTGTTTGTATAGGTCTGATATCATTGCTATGGGCGATCGTGGCGCTGGCGATATTAGTGGTTTTAGATATTGTTTTATTCGGTGTTTATGCTTATAAATTGAGATATATAAAAAAGTGGCGCAGCAACTTTGTGTGTGCAGAGTGTGAACCGTTTAAGCCACATATCTTGCTGTGCGCTGATATTTCAGATATTGCGCCTGAAATATTCTATACCGCTAATATATTCACGTTCAGCTTAGATAATCGTAAAGAGGCTCTTTATTTATCTGAATATGATATAGATGAGCGTGCCGGTGCAGATATGTATTTTCATATTTGTGGTGATGAAAAGAATTTTAACAGTACAATTTCTTTTCTTGAAACAAACAGTGGAAAAATAACGCTGAATTTTGAGGGATACAATATCCCTAATGTGAAATTTGTAAAAACTATAATTTAAATTACATAAAGGAGAACGACTATTATGTTAAAGGAATTTTCCACTAAGGTATCCTCTCTCCAGCCTTCTGCGATCAGAGAGATACTTAAGTTTACTGCTGACCCTACCGTTATCAGCTTTGCTGCGGGCAATCCTGCGCCTGATGCGTTCCCTACTGATGTTATCGCTAAGATATCCGCTGACATCTTCGCTGAGGAGCCTATCAATGCGCTCCAGTATTCCATCACTGAGGGCTATACTCCCCTGCGTGAGTGGCTTAAGGCTGACCTCACCAAGAAGGGACTGTTCAAGGAGGGCGACAATATCGTAATCACCTCCGGTGCCCAGCAGGCTATTGAGACCACAGCTAAGATCCTTTGCAATGAGGGCGATGTCATAATCTGCGAGGATCCTGCGTTTATCGGCTCGCTCAATGCGTTCCGCTCCTACGGTGTTAAGCTGGTAGGTGTGCCTATGGACAGCGACGGTATGATAATGGATGAGCTGGAGGCAGCTCTCAAGGCTAATCCTACCACAAAGTTCATATATACTATCCCCAACTTCCAGAATCCCACGGGTAAGACTACTACATTGGAGCGCAGACAGCAGATGCTGGAGCTTGCTAAGAAGTACGGTGTATATATCCTTGAGGATAATCCCTACGGTGCTTTGCGTTTCAGCGGTGAGGATGTTAAGAATGTAAAGGAGCTTGATGACAGCAAGTACGTGCTGTATGCGGGCAGTTTTTCTAAGACTCTTGCTCCCGGTCTGCGTGTGGGCTATCTTGTAGGCGATGCTGAGGTTGTAGCTAAGGCGGTTGTAGGCCTGCAGACAAGCACTGTACATACAAATATTTGGGCGCAGATGATAACCTATCGCTTCCTCAACACGGTGGATTTTGATGCTCATCTTGGAAAGCTTCGTGATATCTACCGCAAGAAGTGTGCGCTGATGCTTGACGGCTTAAAGTCAGAGCTGCCTGATTTTATCGAGCTTACAAATCCTGAGGGCGGTCTGTTTATCTGGGGAACTCTACCTGAAAAGTATGATATGAATGCATTCTGCACTGAGGTGGTTCACCGCAAGGTGGCACTTGTCCCTGGAAATGCGTTCTCAACAGATGAAGGTGCAATAAGCCACTCCTTCCGTATGAATTTCTCTACTCCCACCGATGAGCAGATCGTCAAGGGTGTTGAGATACTCGGCAAGGCGGCGGCTGAGCTCCTAAAGTAATTTACACACGAGAAAGGAAACGATCATGGAAGAACAGAAAAAGAATATGCTGAGCCTTATTCAACCTACAAACACACCACATCTTGGCAACTATCTCGGTGCGATGGTGAATTGGGTGAAGCTGCAGAATGATTATAATTGCTTTTTCGGTATTGCAGATCTGCATTCGATCACTGTAAGGCAGGATCCTGTAAAGCTCCGTGCACAGATCAAGGAGAGCTATGCACTGCTTATTGCAGCAGGACTTGACCCCGAAAAGAGCACACTGTTTGTGCAGGGACACAACTGCCAGCATGCAGAGCTGAGCTGGATACTTTCATGCTACACCCAGTTCGGTGAGCTGTCCATAATGACCCAGTTTAAGGACAAATCCGCAAAGTATGCAGATAATATCAATGCAGGACTGTTTACATATCCTGTACTTATGGCAGCGGATATACTGCTGTATCAGGCTGACCTTGTACCTGTAGGCGCAGATCAAAAGCAGCATCTTGAGCTTGCGAGAAACATTGCACAGCGTTTCAACGGTGTTTACGGCGAAACCTTTACAATGCCTGAGCCATATATCACCCAGAGCACTGCAAAGGTAATGTCCTTGCAGGAGCCGACAAAGAAGATGTCCAAATCCGACGAGAACCCTAATGCATCTGTATGGATACTTGACGACAAGGATACCATTATCCGCAAGTTTAAGCGTGCAGTGACCGACAGTGAAACTGAGGTATGTGCTCGTGAGGGCAAGGATGGCATCATCAATCTTATGTCTATCTACGGTGCAGTAACAGGAAAGAGCTTTGAGGAGATCGAGGCTGAGTTTAAGGGTAAGGGCTACGGCGATTTTAAGCTTGCGGTAGGCGAGGCAACAGCGGATATGCTAGCACCCATGCAGGCTGAGTTCAAGCGCATCTCCGCAGACAAGGCTTACCTTGAAGCGTGCATGAAGCAGGGCGCAGAGAGGGCATACAGATCTACCAGAAAGACACTGCAGAAGGTGCACAAGAAGGTAGGATTTATCGTGCTGTAAGCTCAGTTATTACACAATGTAATCGAGCAAACTGCGGTTATACCAATAGTTTCGGCATAAAGGCAAAATTGCACGGCGAATGTATCAGTGTTATTGTGATTGTTCACAAAAATGCAGATAATTTAACAAATGTGCTTGCAATTTTGCGCCGTTTCTGATAAAATAGATATGTTATTGAATAAAGATATATTCAAGAGAGGTAGGTGCTTAAAATGGCAAAATGCGAAATCTGCGGCAAGGGCGTAACCTTTGGTATTAAGGTATCTCACTCCCACAGACGCAGCAACAGAACTTTCAAGCCCAATGTTAAGAAGGTTAAGGCTATCGTAAACGGTACTCCTTGCAGAGTAAATGCTTGCACACGCTGCCTGCGCTCCGGCCTTGTTCAGAGAGCAGTATAATCAATTAACTTAGCTAGCTAGAAGTTATTGTACAGAAATATTCCCCTGTTGGATGCAATAGTGTCTGACGGGGGTTTTCTGTTTTGCAGCTGTTATTTATAAAACATCGAAGCCCTGTGAGATATCACAGGGCTTCAATGCTGGTTTGGTTGGTAATTATATGAAAAAGGGTCGGTATCATGTTAAGACTATAGTCTTCCCTTTGTCTATTTTAGTATATACTGTTTGAATGTTTTTTTCAAGAGGGAAAAATGAAAATTAGGTGAAATTTATGCACAGTTGTGGTTTTGGGTCGTTTTTTTGCATAAACACAAATTCCGCCGTACAAAACTGTACGGCGGATTAGCTTTGTTATCAATCCATCCAAAAAAGCTCACGCTCGTGCTTGGTGTCTCTTGACATGAGGGCTGAGATGCTGTCTTTTGGGGCGGAACTGTTGTAGCATATATCTACTATCTCGGCGATGATTGGGGTATCCACACCGTGCTCCTGTGCAAGGCGATATGCTACCCTTGCACTGATATAGCCTTCAACAGTGCCAACCTGCGCCACCGCATCAGCGGCAGGTGTTCCCTCGCCGATGAGGTAGCCTGCACGATAGTTTCTCGAGTGCAGCGAGGTGCAGGTAACTATAAGGTCGCCAAGGCCTGCCATGCCCGTAAAGGTCTTCCAGCTAGCTCCGAGGGCAACACCAAGACGGGTGATCTCGGTCATGCCTCTTGTCATAAGGGCGGCAACGGTGTTGTCGCCAAGCTTCATGCCTCTTGCGATGCCGCATCCTAGGGCGATAGGGTTTTTCAGAACACCGCCAAGCTCACAGCCCGGTACATCGTCGTTGATGTATATCCTGTAACGGTCGTTAGAGAGCGTGCGCTGGATATATTCCGCCACTCCATCGTCGTAGCTTGCGCATACCTCGGTCGTGGGGACTAGTCGTGCGACCTCTTCTGCGTGGCAGGGCCCTGTTATCACGGCGATGGGATTGAGGGGGAGTTCCTCCTTCAGTATCAATGAGAGCCTGTTGCCTGTAGATACCTCTAAGCCCTTGCTGACATTCACCACGACGGTAGTCTTATCCATGTAAGGCTTAACAGCCTGTACTGCCTCACGGAAAAATGGAGAGGGTATAGCTACCAGCACGATATCTGCTCCGCTTACGCAGGAAGGATCGGTGGTGACAGCCAGTTTTTCGGGGAGGGTAACACCGGGGAGCAGACGCTTGTGTTCACGGTCGATGCGCAGCTGCTGAGCCTCCTCCTCAAATTTTGTCCAGGTCACCACATCGTGACCGTAGGTGGTGAAAAGCACACCGAGGGCTGTGCCGTAGCCGCAGCCGAGAATTGTGATCTTTGCCATAGTACCCTCCTTATTACTTCGCCTTTTCGCCGAGCTTTTTCTCAGTGTGGTCAAGCAAACGCTTGATATTACCTCTGTGCATAAATATGATGAGTGCAGCGGTAAGTCCGCCGATCAAAGCGTTGATTATGCCTGCAGGATCGCCGTCGAGATACCACGAGAAGAACAGCGTAGTGAACAAGAACAGTGCCGATGCAATGCAGGAGCCGAGGGAAACATATCTTGTAATAGCCACCAGCACAATGAAAACGCCCAGTAATATGCAGGCAGAGCGCCAGTCCAGCGTGAATATTGCGGAGATAGCCGCCAGAACGCCCTTGCCGCCCTTGAAGCCGTAATATACGGGGAATACATGACCGATAACTACCATCATAACAGCCATATATCCGATCCAGTTCATGTTGTTTTCCAGCACTGTGGTATTCACACCACCGATGAACAGGAATGAAAGGCGCACTGCCCATACGGCAAGCACTGCCTTTGCGACATCGCCTAGCAGAACGATAGCAGCGATAGCTTTTCCCTGTGTGCGCAGGGTGTTGGTGAGCCCGGCATTTCCGCTGCCCATATCACGGATATCCTTACCAGTTTTAAGCTTTGTGACAATGATAGAGGTGTTTATGCCGCCGAGAAGATAGGGCACGACAAGCATAATAATATAACATATCCATTCCATTGTATAAAAATTCCTTTCAGTCGGCACTGCTCAGCCGTTTTATTTTCGGATTTTTATCCCTCATATATGCAGCGGCTACAGCGCATAGTCCCTCAATGGGACAAGGCATCAGCGTCGGCTCCTTATTCTCCTTGGTATAAAGCAGCAGATCCTTGCCTTTTGCGGCAATGCCTGTGATATCCTTGTAGCACAACAATTTTATTTCGCTCCCGCTGTAGAAAAGCACCATATTGCTCATGTAGCGGTGGTGTGCTGTCGTTTTTGCGTCGGGGTATTCTGAAAAAAGCTCATCAGCAAGCTCATCGCTGAGCTCATCAACCGCTTTGCGAAAGCGTGACGGTGCTGATGAATAGATACTGGCGCATCGACAGAGAAGAGTCAGCATCAAAAATGCGGTCACAGCGATACCTACAAGTCGCAGTTTTTCGTTTTCATAGATCCCTGCCATATACAAACCAACGATGGCGCTGGCGGTGACGATGATATATCCGACGGTTCTGCCAAAATGGAACTTGTAAAAATCCGATAATATCTGTTTCATCATTCGCCTCGTTCACGGACGGTGATCTTGATGGGGGTAGAGGTAAGTCCGAAGGTATCTCTTATCTGATTTTCGATATATCTCTGATAAGAGTAGTGGAAAAGCTCCTTGCTGTTGCAGAATACAACAAAGTTCGGTGGATTTGTGGATGCCTGAGTCATATAGTAGAGCTTGAGCCTCTTTCCCTTGTCGGAGGGCGGCTGAACTCTGGAGGTCGCATAGCTGAGCATATCATTAAGCACACCAGTGGAGATGCGAATGCCATGCTGCTCATGAACATGCTTTATCATCTCAAACAGCTTGGGGATACGCTGACCTGTCTTAGCAGATATGAACACAAACGGAGCGTAGGACATGAACGAGAAATCCACCTCAAGCTTTTTGGTGAACTCGTTCATGGTCTTGTCGGTCTTATCCTCGATAGCGTCCCACTTGTTTACTGCGATAACGCAAGCCTTGCCCTTGTCATGGGCATAACCTGCCACCTTGCTGTCTTGCTCAGTGAAGCCTACGGTAGCGTCGATGACGATAACGCACACGTCAGCCCTGTCTACTGCCATAAGTGCACGCAGCACGCTGAAATGCTCGATATTTTCTGTTACCTTTGCCTTGCGGCGCATACCTGCGGTATCGATGAACACGTATTTATCCTCACCACGCACGACAACGGAGTCTATTGCATCTCTTGTTGTGCCTGCGATATCAGATACGATGGAGCGTTCCTCTCCCGAGATAAAATTGATGAGGGATGATTTACCAACATTAGGCTTTCCTATTACAGCGACCTTGATAGCATCCTCCTCGTAGTCGCCCTCTTCATCCGGAGGGAGCTGGTCGAATACAGCTTCAAGCAAGTCTCCCGTGCCGTGACCGTGTACTGAGGAAACTGCAATAGGATCGCCTAAGCCGAGATTGTAGAACTCGTATATCTCAGGTGGCGGCTCTCCGATGCCGTCTACCTTGTTGACGGCAAGCACTACGGGCTTTCCGCTCTTCATCAGCATCGTTGCCACATCGCTGTCGTTGGCGGTTACGCCTGTTGTAATATCGGTAACGAAAATGATCGCATCTGCACGCTCGATAGCAAGCATTGCCTGCTCTCGCATCTGT
The DNA here is from genome assembly GCA_045544715.1 of Oscillospiraceae bacterium. Taxonomy (GTDB): domain Bacteria; phylum Bacillota; class Clostridia; order Oscillospirales; family Ruminococcaceae; genus CAG-115. Next base: position 26,635 of record JAZPZN010000031.1, read on the forward strand.
GCAAGGATGATGTCGTCTGTTTTGGGCTCGATACCGCCCGTGTCGATGAGCATGAACTCCTTGTCCAGCCACTCGCAGCGGCTGTAGATGCGGTCACGGGTAACGCCCGGGGTATCATCAACTATTGAAAGACGTTTTCCTACAAGCTTATTGAAAAGGGTGGACTTGCCCACATTTGGTCTGCCCACAATAGCTACTACCTGCATTTTATCTACCTTCCTTTCATTCCACACGCATTTCAAACTACTAAATATAAACAAGAGTTTAGATAATAGTGCCACACATAATTTCTCAATATATAGTATACCACATTCAGCTGGTTTTTTCAAGCAACATAATCAACAATTTTGTGCAACAGATATCTCCGCTTTACTCGCATAATATGTGCAAAAATGGGCATCAGACCGATAAGCCTGATGCCCGTTGTTATCAATTGGGTTTATGCGTACGTGGTGAGCAGTGCGCCGATATTGTAAGCGTAGCTCTGGCTGTAATCGGAGTTGTAGCTCCATGCGCCTGCGCTGCCTGCAAGACGGTTTATCTGCTCTGCCTTCTGGGCTGCCTTATCAGCAAAGCCCCCCTTATTGAATGTGGATTTAAGGTCAGTAGCGGATATCTGATCCATATAATCCTCTTTGAAGGTGAGCTTGTTGTCGCTGCCTACCTCGATGCCTACTCTGCCGAGGGAGCCGCTGTAAGCTTTGGCAGTGTTTACAAGGATGACACCCTTTTGAAGAACGCTGTCCTGCTCAGAGTTGCCGAGGTTTTCTACAAGGCTGTTGTAGTCCTTGACAAAATCCTGAAGGAGCTTTTTAGCCTCGTCCTTGTCGTACTCGCCGCCGTATTGCAACTTACCTGCAAAAGCATTGATAGCCTCTGCCGCATTAGCTGTATTGTTAGCTGAACCCTTCAGAGAAACCGTAGTTTCAGCCTGCTCCTCTTCCTTTTCGCCGAAGATGGATTTGTACAGTTTTTCATACTGTTCCTGCACATAGTCATCGCCACGCTCGATATAGTTCTTGAGAACTTCATCTGCGCTGCTTGTGTTGAATATGTTGCTTGAATAGTTGCTCTTTTGTACAGACTTTGCGTATTCTGCCGCATACTGCTGGGAGGACTTAACGACCGCCATTGTGTACTGAACTGCCGCCATATTGCCTATAGTTGCCATAGAATAACCCCCTTTCGTGAATAAAATAAAGCTGTGATAGCTGAGATCTTATGGTGATCAGCCTACGCCGTACTGCTTTCTGTATTCCTTCATCTTGTCAACATACTCTGCGCCGGGGATGATGCCCTTTTCGAGAGCGTCGATGATATCGTTGATGGTAACGATGGAGTACACCTTAACACCGAACTCCTCGTACACTTCCTGTACTGCGGACTTGTCAGTGGTGAGGCCCTTTTCCATACGGTCAACAGTGATGACCATACCCTGCAGATCGATATCTGCTGCGCCTGTCAACTTGGGGAGAACCTCTCTTAATGCCTTGCCGCTGGTCATTACATCCTCGATGATAACAACCTTTTCCTTGTCTTCAAGGTTCTTGCCAACGAACATTCCGCCCTCGCCGTGATCCTTTACCTCTTTGCGGTCGAAGCAGTAATTTACATCCATACCGAATTTGTTGTACAGTGCTGTGCATGCTGCAACGGACAGCGGAATTCCCTTATATGCGGGGCCAAAAAGAGTTTCGGGGGTGAGGCCGTTTTCCTTGATGCACTCAGCGTAGAACTCGCCGAGTTTTGCAAGCTGTGCACCTGTCTTGTAGTTGCCGCAGTTGATGAAGTAGGGGGCAAGTCTGCCGCTCTTGAGGGTAAACTCTCCGAACTTCAGCACGCCGCTGTCAACCATGAATTTGATAAAGCTTTCTTTGTAGGTCATTGTTATTACATCCTTTCGGGCAGAGATAGCTCCGCTTATATTTTTCCAATTATAGTATAGCATAATTTTCATACAAATGCAAGCACTAGATAACATTATATTATTGAAGATAGGTGGATTTTAGCGAGGTCAGAGCACGGAATACTCAAAGCAACACACTTTGTTGACAAATCTTGCATAGAGATGTATAATTGTGCTATGCAATTTGTTTGCTAAAAAACGGATTTGAGAGGTAAACGATGGCACCCAGATTGATAATAGTTATCCCTTGTTACAATGAGGAGGCTGTGCTTCCCATAACATCGAAAATGTTTCTTGACAAGATACATTCTCTGGCGGAAATGGGTCTGGTTTCTGCTGACAGCCGCATCATGCTTGTCAATGACGGCAGCAAAGACAGCACATGGGATATAATATGTTCCCTGGCTGAGCAGGACGAGCATTTCATCGGCATCTCACAAAGTCGCAACAGAGGCCATCAGAATGCAGTATTGGCAGGGCTGATGGAAGCAAAGGATATTTGCGACATTACAATAAGCATCGACTGCGATGGTCAGGATGACATCAATGCCATGGACAAAATGGTGGAGGAATATCACAACGGCTGTGAGATAGTATATGGAGTGCGTACTAGCCGCAAGACCGACACGTTTTTCAAGCGAAGCACTGCGCAAGGCTTTTACAAGCTGCTGAATGCAATGGGGGCAGAGGTGGTGTATAATCACGCAGATTACCGCCTAATCAGCAGCCGTGCATTGCAGGCTCTGGCAGAGTTCAAAGAGGTGAACCTGTTTTTGCGAGGTATGGTGCCCCTGGTGGGCTTTAGGAGCACCAGTGTAGGCTATGAGCGCAGCGAACGTCTTGCAGGCGAGAGCCATTATCCTCTATCAAAAATGCTTGCACTTGCATTTGATGGCATTACCAGTCTTTCCATAAAGCCGATAAAGATGATATTCTCCCTTGGCATGATAATTGCTGTTCTCAGTTTCGTGGGAGTTGTCTGGGCGGTGGCGCAGCACTTTCTTGGTTATACAACTGACGGTTGGGCATCTACTATATGCATTATGTGTTTTTTCAGTGGAGTTCAGCTGATCTCGATAGGTGTTATCGGAGAATACATCGGTAAGATCTATATGGAGGTAAAGGCACGTCCCCGTTACATCATCAGTGAACGAACATGGCAAAAAAATAACAATGAAAACGATTAGATTTTTCATAAAAGATAATAGTCAATATCCATAAAAAGGCATTTTGAAAATGGATAAAAAGTAGATTTTTTTGTCTTTTGTTGACAACTTGATTTTTATCGTTTATAATTGGTATAAGCCCGAAAAGGGGTATTTTTTAAGGAGGTATATATTAATCATGAAGATTAAAAAGTTAGTGGCAGGCATTGTTGCGGCTGCCATGGCGGTGTCTACAGCTATCGTTGCACCGATGACGGTTAGTGCGGTTGAAACCGTTGACATAACCGCTGAAATGACTGGTACCGGTATCAGTCCGACAGATCTTGAAGCATACAGCTCGCTGACTGTAACTTATACACCTACGTTGGCTTCATCTTGCTCTCATCCCGGTAGCCATTCGACAGAGACATATTGTCCGTGGGCAAAGGCAATATTTATAGGTGATGTAACTAGCACCGAAGAGGATTTTGCAGTGTATGACGGTTCAGGTAACCTCACTGGATATTCTACCAATACAAATTGGTATCAGCCTGCTAACCCTGCAACTGCAGGTCAATATGTAGATGCTGCTAGTTGTACTGCAACTATTTCGATTGACGATATTTTAGCATCGTTCACGGCTGATGCAAATTGGCAAGATAGATATACTCTGAATTATGTAAAGATCAGTGCATGGGATGGTACTGTAACAAAGGTTGAGGGTAATGTTCCCAGTGAGGGTGACCCTGAGCCTTATACAGTAACATATGATGGATCAACTGTTAATTTAACAGTTGAAAAAAATCAGTGGGGAGAGGGCAATGTTTGTCAGCACACTGTTAATATTGTTCCCACCGGTGTTTCTCTTGGCTCCACTACATTTGCAGAGCTTAAAGGACTTTACTCAGGAATTGAGTATGCAGATTGGGCAATCGACAATGTGTCTGCAAATGCTGATGTATCCAAAATCAGCACGTGCATATTTATGCAGCATACTTCAAGCTACTCATGGTTCTCTGTTGATGGCACAAGCGTTGATTTTGCAGGTGTAACTAGTATTCAGGATGATTCTCCTATCATGGCGATTGGCTTCCAGATAAACTATAATTTGTCTGATTCTGATCTGGTGATTGGTGATGAGCTGTATATCAACGGTGTTCCTGTAACATCGGTAACACTTAGCGAGGGTGAGCTTGATCTAGTTGTTGGCGATGAGGAAACACTGACAGCAACAGTTTTGCCTAATGATGCAACACTTCCTGATGTTACATGGGCGTCCTCCGATGAGAATATTGTTACTGTTGAGGATGGCGTTGTAACAGCTGTTGCAGAGGGTGAGGCTACTATCACTGCTACAGCTGATGGCAAGTCTGATACCTGTGTAGTAACAGTTTCTCCTGCAACCGTAGCAGTTACAGGCATTTCTCTTGACAAGGACACTCTTGCACTCACTGTAGGCGGTGCAACAGGCACACTTACAGCAACAGTTACTCCCGATAATGCAACTGACAAGACAGTTACATGGACATCTTCCGATGAGGATGTTGCTACAGTAGTTGATGGTGTTGTAACAGCAGTTGCAAGCGGCCCAGCTACTATCACTGCTAAGGCGGGTGAGTTTACTGATACCTGCGAGGTAACAGTTACAAACCCAGTAACAGCTATTTCTATCGATGAAACAGCAGGTGTTGTTGTTGGCGACACAAAGACTCTTACTGTTATAACAACTCCCACAGATCCCGATGCTTACACTATCGTATGGTCTTCTGATGATACATCTGTTGCTACCGTTGCTGATGGTGTTATAACAGGCGTAAAGGCTGGTACAGCTAACATTACTGCTACAGTATATGGCACTAATATCTCTGATACTTGCGCAGTAACAGTAACCTCCAGCACTGTTGCAGTTACAGGTGTCACACTTGACAAGGCTACGCTTGACCTTGTAAAGGGCGAGACAGTTGCACTTAGTGCGAAAGTAGCTCCTGCAGATGCGACTAATACTGATGTTGTATGGGCTTCCAGCAAACCCGCTGTTGCTACTGTTGATGCAAACGGTAAGGTGACGGCAGTTGCTACCGGTGAGACTATCATCACAGTTACAACTGATGATGGCGGCTATGAAGCTACTTGTACAGTTACAGTTACAAATCCCGTAACGTCTATTACTCTTGATAAGACTTCCGGAGAGATGACAGAAGGCGATACGCTTACTCTCAATGCTACAGTAAATCCCACTGATGCAGATGATGCAACCGTAACATGGACATCCTCCGATACTAAGGTTGCTACTGTCAAGGATGGTGTTGTAACAGCGGTTGCTGAGGGTAAAGCAACTATCACTGCAAAGGCAGGCGATAAGACTGCTACCTGTGAGATCACTGTTAAAGCGGCTGTTGTAGAGGTTACAAAGATTGAGATCGATGCAGATAACATTTATATGTCGGTCGGTGATTCTATTACACTTACAGCAACAGTTACCCCCGATAATGCAACTGACAAGACCGTTACATGGACTTCCAGTGGTTCGGCTGTTACTGTTGATGCAAACGGTAAGATAACAGCTGTTGCAGAGGGCACAGCTACGATCACCGCAAAGGCAGGCGAGTGCACCGATACATGCGAGGTTACTGTTGAGGTTGAACCTATTGGTCACTATTTATATTCTTATGATGGTTCTCCCATCGAGCTTACACTGGAAGTTCCCTCTTGGGATACCACAAGGCTTCACGGATCCAAGGATATTGCGTTTGTACCTACAGGTGCCACAATGCAGAAAACAACCTTCGCACAGCTGAAGCAGCTTTGCTCGGGCATTTCTATCAGAGACTGGGAAGTAAATACTATAACTGAGGGCGCAGATCCAAGCAAGGCATCTGTTGCAATATTTATCAAGACCGGTTCTAACTGGCAGTGGCATGCGTATTATAGCTCCAGTGTTAATTTTGCAGATATCACCGATATCGCAGACACTGATGTTATTATGGAGATAGGCTGGCAGATCAATTATGATGCTACAGGCTCTGACTTCAAGGCTGGTGACGTTATAGTTATTAACGGCATGCAGGGCGAACTCGAGGATGGCACATATACCGACGGTAAATGGGAGGAGCTCAGCGAGTCTGATATTCCCGAGCTGCTTTACGGTGAGGCAAATGTTGGTTTAAACTTTGTTGAAACAGCAAATGCTAGAAGCGCTACCTACAGCGACGGCAAGCTTTATATTTACCTCAAGGTAGAGGAAGAGACCATTGCAAATGCTGAGAGCGCATCTATTGTTATAAGATACAAGGACGGCAAGGCTCTTAGGCTGACAACAAGCTGCGCATATAAAGCACTTACAAGCGATGTGAAGGCTGAGGAGGGTTATCTGTTCCTGGCATTCGTTATCGATGGGGTATCTGATGTTGAGAGCAACGCACTCTACTATGGCAATTTTGCTTGGTGCGATATTACACTGAACTGATTATATAGGAGGATAACGATATGAAGCTTGAATACACAACGCCCGAGATCGAGGTTACCCTCTTTGCCACTGAGTCTATCATGGGTGATAGCGACGTAGCAAGTGGTATGACTACTGAGGAGATCCCAGGAAGCATTTCTGCTGATATTTGGCTGGATTGATCTGTTTTGATTAACAAAAACGGCAGGTTAGCGCCTGCCGTTTTCTGTGTGAGGTTGATATGAAGAAATTAATACTGACAATAATAACGTGTGCTGCTATGTCGGCATTGTGTGCATGTGGTCCGGATGAAGAGCAGGGTGAATCGGTAGATACAACAGGAACAACAACCGCCACAACCACTGTTTCAGTTACAGAGATAGTTGAGCAGACTACTACAACATCAGAACTGGTTGAACAGACTACAACTGCGACTACAACAATATCTGAGGCGGTCGAGCAGTCTACGGCGGTGAACACATCGGTTGCAGAGCCTGTTGAAGATGCTACTGCCATAAGTACGACCTCTCCTCCTGAGGAGCCTGCATCGACTGAAGTGACTACAAGTAAGATCGGTGGCTTTGTTGTATACGACAGCCCGGAAGCAGGTGGCGGCTTTGAGATCGAGGAGATTGATTGATGCTGAGGTCATATAATATCTGTGGACTTGGGGTCAGTGCAGATTTTCGGCATGGTATTATGATCCCTCGATCGGCAAAGTATCTTTCAGATGATAACGGCTTGGATATAGTCATTCCTTATGAACGCCCGTTTATAGAAAGGCTTATGTCTGATGGTATAGGTGAGGACAGTGCTGAAAACATTGCTACTGCAGATATGTTCTACACTGCATTGCTGGGGTTTGAGGGCTTTATGCTTCATTCTTCGGCAGTGGCAGTAGATGGCAGAGCGTATTTGTTTTCTGCGCCAAGTGGCACGGGTAAATCTACCCATACATCGCTATGGCGAGAATTATTTGGCGAAAGAGCTCAGATAATAAATGATGATAAGCCTGCGTTGAGGATTGTTGGCGGTGAGGTAATAGCTTACGGCACCCCGTGGAGTGGGAAATCAGATCTCAATATTAATGTTGGTGTACCGGTGCAGGGAATATGTGTACTGGAGCGTTCAATTGAGAATTACATAGTTCCGCTTGAGGAGGATAGAGCGATATTTAGCATACTTGATCAGACTATCCGTCCCACTTCTCCTAAGCTTATGGAGATGTTGCTCACTCTTGTTGACAGAGTGATCTCAACAGTGCCGGTGTGGCATATGGGATGTAACGTTTCTCTCGATGCGGCAGAGCTTGCTTATAACGCCATGTCAAAAAATAATACCGACGACCGCTGAGCAGGTGCACAGCGGTCGTTTTGTATCGGGGGCTGACATTGGAGCAATAATAAGAAGAAAATTGATAAAATGCTGCTATTGCGGTTGAAATTGGAACAGAATTGTGGTACAATAGATAATGTATAGCTATGCCCTTTGTACCGAACGAAAGGAAATCAAATGTCAAGATTTTTAAATAAACTCTGCCCCGTATGTGAAATTCGTTTCAAGGAAGACGATGACGTGGTGGTATGCCCTGAGTGCGGCACACCTCATCACCGCAGCTGTTATGCAAAAAACAATGCCTGCGGAGTGGTCACACATCATATTGAGGGCTTTGTGTGGAGAGGCAAGCTGCCGTGGGAGGAGGATACCACAGATGCTGTGCCCTCCGATGAATGCCCCGAGGAAGCCCCTTCTGTTGAAGAAGACGGCATTGAATTGCCCATCTCATTGTTGACAATGGAGATGGATCCCGAGAAAGCGTATAGAGAATACCTTGAGCTGGTGAATGATGATCGTATCACGGTTGACGGGGTAAGCCGCAAGGAACTTTATACCTTTGTAGCAAAGTCGATAATGCACTACAGTGCCGCCTTTGAAGCGTTCCGTGCGCATCCTGAAAAGAAAAATGCGAAAGTGGCGATATTCAATTTTGCGGCAGGGCTATTTAAGCCGCTGCAGCAGTTCTATCGCCGTATGGATGGTCTTGCGGTGCTGCTTACATTGCTTGATGTGCTACTGTCGCTTCCTATGCTGCTGATATACTCGGGTGTGATACAGGTTACCGCTGAGAATGAGATGATGCTTACAATGCTTACCTCGGGTGCTAATATGATAAGCTTTGCGGTGACTATACTCTTGTGCATCTTCTGGAACAAGCTTTATTACAGACACGCAGTGAAAAAGATAAAAAAGATCCGTGCACGCTTTCATGGGGAGCGCAACGCTGAATACTATGAGACCCTTGCTGCAAGCGGCAGACCGTCATGGATGCACGTCATAATCGGCTTTTTGCTGGAGGCATTTATAGTGGCTTGCGTTATCTACCTTCCCATGATGTTTATAGGATAAAACGTATTACAAAAGGAAAGAGCTGACATAAATGAAGCTTATTATACAGATACCTTGCTATAACGAGGAAAAAACGCTTGATGTAACTATAGCTGATCTCCCTCGCAGCATAGATGGCATCGATGAGATAGAATACCTGATAATCGATGACGGAAGCACTGATGGCACTGCACAGCGTGCTAAAGAGCTCGGTGTGCATCATATCGTAAGCTTTACTCATAACCGAGGTCTTGCGAAAGGCTTCATGGCAGGCATAGATGCCTGCTTGCGTCTCGGTGCTGATATAATCGTGAATACCGATGCCGACAATCAGTACAGCGGTAAGGATATAGAAAAGCTAGTGAGGCCTATCCTTGATGGCAAGGCAACGATGGTGATCGGTAATCGCTGTACGGATACCATTAAGCATTTTTCTCCGCTTAAAAAGGGGCTGCAAAAGCTTGGCAGCAGTGTAGTCCGCTCAGCCAGTGGAACGGATGTGGCAGACACTACCAGCGGTTTTCGTGCTTATACAAGAGATGCGGCGATGCGCCTTAATGTGCTGAGCGATTACACCTACACGCTGGAAACTATAATTACTGCAGGTGCTGATAAAAGTAAGATACTCTCAGTGGATATCAGCACAAATCCCGAGTTGAGAAAGAGTCGCCTGTTTAAGTCAATATGGGGCTATATAAGGCGTTCAACAGGAACGATAGTACGCAACTATGTAATGCGCAAGCCGCTCAAGACTTTTACATGGATCGCTGCGGTGTTTGTGCTGGCGGCATTGGCACTGGGCATAAGGTTTATAGTGTATATGTGTCTTGGCGAAGGTGACGGGCATATCCAGTCGCTGGTGCTTATGGCAATACTGGCGGTGGTGGGTATGCAGATAGGTATCTTCGGACTGGTGGCAGATGCTATATCTGGCTGCCGTAAGGTGCTTGATGAAACGCTCTATCACGTCAAACGGATAGAATACAACAATACATCAAGCAATTATAATAACTATAATTGCTGTAGCTACACAAAAGAGGTAGTAGAAAAGTGAAAGACTTACTGAAAAAGTTTTATGCTTCCTTTGAGGACAGGGGTGTGATGTTTATCATCTTCGCCTGCTCTGTCGTGATACATTCGATCATGTCGATGAATATGCAGCTGCTGTCTGTCCATCCCGATGAGATAGGCACTGCTGCTGTCGCAGCGTTTTATATCGGCAAGGATTGGTCAGGTGTAATGGAGCCTATCGGATACTATTACGGATATGTGCAGGCAGTGCTGTATGCGCCGCTTATGCTGATATTCAAAAATCCTTATGCCCAGTATAAGGCGATGCTAGTGATGAACGGTGTCATTGTCAGCTTTATCCCGCTAATTGCATATCATATTGCATCAAAGATCAACGTTAAAGAGGTCTGGCAGAGAATGGTGATAGCTGTTGCCTGCGGCTTTTTCACCTCGTACATGGTATACTCAAAATTTATATGGAATGAGGCTATATGCTCTCTTTTGCCGTGGTTCATTATTTGGTGTATGTTCATGGCATGGGACAGGAGCCACAACAAGCCCAGCATTCCCTTCACGTTGCTTTGCGGCTTTTTCTGCGCTTTCAGCTTTGGTGCGCATCCACGGCTTATTGCGGTGGTGATAGCTTTCATCATCACTTTGCTGATAGCACGCTTTGCCATGGGGGAGAGGATACTTAATCTGCCCGTCTTTTTTGTAACGCTAGCGGTTTCTTTGGTTGCAGAGTATTTCGCCTGCACTGCAATAAAAAATGCAGTGTGGGGAGGCACTGCCCTCGGAAACACTCCCGAGATCGAATTGTCCCGTATTACAGGCCTTTTTGAAAGCGACGGAGTGCAGCGGTTGTTCTCCACCTTCTTCGGACATCTGTATTCCTTCTTTAGTTCTACCGTAGGACTTGGGGCGGTGGCAACTGTGTTCTTCTGCATTATATGCTATACAAATATCAGAGAGTGGTATATATGTCGCAAAAGCAAGATGTCTGAGCCAGAGGGTGAGGTCATCGCAGTATATCACAAGCATATTTATGGTCACAGGATCATCGTGATGGGCTTGTATGGCTTTTTTGCAATCGGTGGTTCTATGCTGTTGTCGGTGCTTTTCAAGTTCAACTCTGACAAGCTGGAAACGATAAAGGATCTTACGATATTTGCACGCTATACTGAAAATACCGCTCCGCTAGCGATATTCCTTGTGCTGGCAGTGATATTCATGTATGGCTACAGCTGGCGGCACACGCTTTGTGCGGCAGGTATATATGCGGTGTCTTGTGCGGCATTTGGAGTGCTGTCATATCCCGTCGTCGAGGCCGCAGGCAGTTATAGAGAGCTTTCGGTGATAAGCATACTGGCACTGCGCTTCAGCGAGGATTTTACAGTGCCGTTCACTGACATGAGCTTTGTGATAATATCTTCGATAGTGTTTTCAGTACTGGCACTGCTGACGGTTGCAACGGCCTGTACCAGACGATTTAAGACCCAGTTTACAGCAGGTATAGTTTGTGCAGTATATGCTTATACCACGCTTTTTGTCGGAGCCGCATATCTCCCCGTAAGACGGTCGCAGAGCGCAGACAGCATCTATCAAGCGGCACTGGTATCTGACCTTATTTATAACGATCCTCAAGCTCCCGATGTGGTTACGGTCGGTGTCAGCACCAGAATAGCTTCGTTGGTACAGTTCTTAAATCCTGATGCTACTGTAAACATCAATTCAAGCTCAATGCTTCCCGATAGCTGCATCATCATAGCATCCAGTAGGGTAGATTTCCCTCAGGCTGAGGAGGATTTCGATCTCATCGGTGATACAGGGGCGTACATCGTATATGCTTATGGCGAGCAGGCTAAGGATTACTACAGATACAGGCACTTGGCTGACGAAGCGCAGATGAAGACTTCAACGGAGGAATAAAATGACAGATATCTCTGCCACAAAGTCTGTTTTCCGAAATGAAAGGTTGTCTGACCTGTTGATAATGGTAGTGCTTTATCTGGGGGCGTTCGTGATACATCTGCTGCTGATGGCAGATGCAACTATATTCAATCTCACCCCTGACGAGTACAGTGTAACAGCTGTTGCAGCGTATATTACGGGGCTGGATTGGTCGTCAACAGTGTCGACGGGCGGCTATTACGGCTATTTTCAGAGCCTTTTTTACATCCCCGCTTTTCTCTTTACGGATGAGCCTTATCTGAGATACAAGCTGATGCTTGGCATCAATGCGCTGCTGATAAGCTTTGCGCCTGTAATCGTATACTATCTTTGTCGCAGGCAGTTTTCGACCGACAGGCTTGCTGCGGCACTGTTCAGCGTGATATGCGGACTTTATCCCTGCTACCTGCTGCTGACAAAATACACATGGAACGAAACTATGTGTTGCCTGCTGCCGTGGGTGTTTATCCTGCTTTTATACAAAGCGGCAGGCAGTGAAAAGGCTGCGATAAAGCAGGCTCTTTCAGCTCTAGGAGGGCTTACGCTGGCTGCTGCCTATGCCACTCACGGAAGAATGCTGGCTCTCCTTGCGGCAGGCATTGTAACGGTGCTTATCTCGCATTTTATGCTGAAAAAACGCACCTTTTGCATGGTTGGCTTTTTTATCGGCTTCGGAGTGGCTATCACAGCAGACTTTTTCATAAAAGCCCACCTGCAGGATGCGCTGTGGCTGGTATCTGAAAAGGACAGCGCACCAGTCAATACTATCGAGCGAATGATATCAAGGCTGTTTTCCTCTGACCTTGATACCGTTGGGTACTTTTTTAGTACACTGGCTGGACATTTTTATTATTTTTTAACTGCCACATGGGGCTTTGGCGCAGTTTGTATCGTGCTTATCATAGTGGCATGTGTGAAGCTCTGTCGCAACGTATACAAACGTACCGTGTCTGAGCTTGACAGCGATACCTCGCTGCTTTGCGTCTTTGCATTTCTGCTTATGGGAGCGATATTTGCGGTGAGTGTGCTGTTCAAATGCACCTCCTCACTTATTGATGAGCGTATGGATTCTGCCATATACGGTAGGTATACTGAGGCATTTTATCCCGTAGCGATATTTGCTGCACTGTTGCTGATATACAAGGGCAGACTGAGCGGAAAATGTTGCTTTGGCTCGCTTTGTACAGCGGTGGGTATTAATGTGGTGGCTCTGTTTATTACAAGGCCACTGGTGACTTCGGGAAGCAGATTTGTGTGCGCCATGATACTTGGAATTGCCCCTATGCGCTTCGGCGAGGGCATCCGCACCCTGCTAACCGATGATACCTTTATAAAGCTCACTGTAGCTAACATGGCTGGCATCGTGCTTTTTGTGCTGATGCGACTAATATTCGCAAGGTTTAGATGCGGATATCTGTTTGTTTCGTTGCCGCTGGCTTGCCTGCTGGGCTATTCAGTGGTCAGCAACTTCAACGGATATACCCATCCGCAATACAAAAACTCTCACAACGGTGCAGCCTATATGGAAGAGGCTATAGACCTTGTCAGTGATGCTGATAAGCTTTGTCTTGTGGACATCTCAAAGGAACGCTATGTCAAAGCGCAGTTCCTGTATCCAGAAAAAACTCTGGATATACTCGACGGTGTATCGCAGCTGAGTGGGCTTTCAGAGCCTCCTGAGATCATCCTCTCCAACAAAGAGCAAAACCTTCATCTATGGCTTGACGATGTGTATCTCATTGGAGATGTGAACAACAAAGTGCAGGTATATACAGTGTCGGATAAGGCGGATGAGTTTAATGCTTCGGCAGGGAACGGCTGCATGGAATACGATACTCTCACTATACTGGATAATGGCCCTGTTTCCCGTCAGGATAACGTGGTTTTTATCCCCATGGAGTCGTCGGTATATACAAACTACGCCACATGGCATGGCGGTGCAAGTCTTGAAATAACTGCTGTGGGCGGAGGTATAGGCGGTGCCAAGATAACAGTTACTGCCGATAAGGGTAATACGGATATTCCATACCTTGTCAGCGATAAAACGGAAAACAGTATCACAATAAAGATAAATATCGGGCAGAAGTGCGAAAACGTGCGCATTGAACTGGAAAACTCTGTTTTTAAGCCAATCAGTTTTGAAAAGCTCACCATCCGTCGCATAAGTGGACCCGTCGCAGAAATATCTAAGTAAAGGAGGCATACTGCTTGCCGATAATTAAAAAAGCGACCCGCCGTATGAGCCCTGCCAAAACACTTGCATTGGGATTTGCGGGTATAATTCTGCTAGGTGCAGTGCTATTGTGCTTACCTATTTCATCAAAAAGCAGTGAGTTCACACCATTTTTTGATTGCTTATTCACTGCGACAAGTGCGACCTGTGTGACAGGGTTAATCATATACGACACATTTAGTCATTGGAATATGTTTGGACAGATCGTAATTGCCTTGCTTATTCAGGTCGGTGGTTTGGGTTTTGTAACAATAATCACCTTCTTTAATATAGCGGCAGGCAGAAAATTAGGATTCCGTACCCTTGCGGATGCCTCTGACGGACTAACTGAAAATAGCTTTGAGGGCGGAAGAAGAATTATTGTCAGCATCATCAAATATTCTGCAGTATTAGAATTAGCTGGGGCATTGCTTTTAATGGTTGCTTTTGTTCCTGCGTATGGCGTATATGGAATATGGATGGGCTTGTTTCTGAGTATAACAGCATTTTGCAATGCAGGTTTTGATCTGTGTGGAATAAACACCCCGTTCACTAGTCTTACGGTGTATCAAAATGATCCGTTGGTGTTGACCGTTATTGCGTTGTTAATTATGCTGGGAGGCCTGGGTTTTATTGTGTGGGAAAATTTTCTCAATCTGCACAAGGACAAAAAACTCAGCCTACATACGAAATGTGTAATGCTTATGACTGGTTTGTTGGTGGTAGGTGGAACTTTGTTTTATTTGTTTTCTGAATATAACAATCCATTAACTATAGGCAATATGCATTTTGGAGAAAAGTTGCTGAATGCCTTTTTTTCAAGCGTCAGCGCTAGAACGGCAGGCTATAATAGTATACCTATTGAGGGCATGTCTGAATTCTCACAGCTCGGTACGATCTTTCTTATGTTTATTGGTGCTGCCCCTGCATCTACAGGCGGCGGTATCAAGGTGACAACGTTATTGGTGCTTATCATGACCGTTGTTTCATACATAATGAACAAGAATGATGTGGAGATATTCGGAAATAAAATCAATAAGCTTGCTGTATATCGCACGCTGGTAATTTCAGTATTGTCTATGAGCGTGGTTTCACTATGCTTCGCGGCGTTGTATTTTACGCTGCCGGAGGGTTCGGATATAGGTGCTGTGCAATGTCTTTTTGAGGCTGTTTCAGCGTTTTCTACCACAGGACTTTCTGCTGGTGTTACAGCTATAGCGGGGCCATTAGGTAAGATCGTACTTATGATAACGATGTTTGCAGGAAGAGTAGGCCCTGTATCGCTGATAATGTCGCTTATGCTGGATACCGCAAAGCGAAAGAACATCGTTGTGCCCGATGGTCAGATAATTATAGGCTAATATTACTTTGAAAGGAATATATATTTATTATGGAAACATTTGAGCTTGGACCGTTGACTGTCTATGTGTCGGATGACCATAGATTTGGCACTGACGCATTTCTGCTGGCGTATTATGCAGGTGTAAGACAGGACAGCGTTGTGTGCGATCTGTGTACAGGATGTGGAATCATTCCCATGATATTCTGCAAGAATATCATGCCCAGACTGGTCTATGCTATAGATATTCAGGAGGAGGCAATAGGACTTTTGCAGGAATCTGTAAAAGTAAATCATCTTGAAAATACTGTACAGCCTATCCTCACCGACCTGCGCCAGCTTTCGCAGGAGCTGCTTGCATTTGAGAGCGTAGATATCGTTACTGCAAATCCTCCCTATATGGTGAGCGGCAGCGGCTTTGAAAAGCTATCAAGACCTCAGGCTATCGCCCGCCACGAGCTTATGTGCACTGTTGATGATGTGTGTCGTGCTGCAGGCAAGCTGCTTAAATACGGCGGTCTGTTGAAGATGTGCCATCGCCCCGAGCGTTTATCCGATGTTATAAATGCAATGCGTGAGAACAAGATTGAGCCTAAGAGCATCACTTTTGTGCATAACAGCATTCTTGATAAACCGTGGTTGTTCTTGATAACGGGCAAAAAGGGCGCAAAATCGGGCATGATAGTTGAGAAGCCTATGATACTGCGCAATGATGACAACAGCTACACAAAGGAGTATACAAGGATCTATGACTGATAACGGAAAGCTGTATGTTGTCGGCACTCCGATCGGCAATCTTTCGGATTTCAGCCCCCGTGGCATAGAAACTCTTGAAAATGTTGATTATATAGCTGCAGAGGATACCCGTGTTTCTCTCAGATTGCTGACACATTTCGGCATAAAAAAGCCTATGCTGAGCTATTACAAGCCCCATGAGGCTGAGAAAAGTGCAAAGATATTGGAGCTCCTCGGAGATGGTTGCAGTGTGGCACTCGTATCCGATGCGGGAATGCCCTGCATCTCTGACCCGGGCGTGTATCTTGTTCAGAAATGCTATGAGGGCGGAATTCCTGTTGAGGTGATCCCAAGCTGCAACGCTGCGATTGCTGCAGTGGCGATAAGCGGAATAGATACGCTGCGATTTGCATTTGAGGGATTTCTTCCTGTTCAAAAAAAGGAGCGCAATCAGCGCCTTGATGAGATAAAGTCGTTGCCGCATACGCTTATCTTTTATGAGGCTCCGCACAAGCTGCAAAAAACACTGGAGGATATGAGGGTTGCATTTGGTGGCGCTCGATATTGTGCGCTTTGCAGAGAGCTTACAAAGATACACGAGGAGGTAATCCGAGGCTCGCTTGACGAGCTTTGCAGCTACTATGAAAGCACCGAACCCAGAGGTGAATTTGTTATCGTTGTAGAGGGCGCAGCGGCGACCGCATCTGAAGCGATGACTGTTGAGCAGGCAGCGGAGCTTGCACGGCAGCTTATTGCGGGTGGCGAAAAGCTCTCAGATGCTTGCAAAAAGGCAGCAAAGGAAGCTGGCGTTTCAAAACAGGAGATATATAAGCTCCTGCACAGTGAATAAAGCAAACTATTAATTAAAAATATGAAAGGACTATCATTATGAACGAAAACAAGAGAAAAAACCCATTCTTCACCACGATCATTCCTATTATCGGTGCTGTTCTTGTCGTGGCAGGAGCCATTGCTTATATCTGCCTGAAGCTTGCAGATGAGGTAAGATATAATGAGAAGTGGAAGGATTACGATGAGTGCGGCTGGCACTAAGCCGTGCGACATATCCTGCATTTTTAATTGTAGATACCAATAGCCCTCCGTAAAAACGGAGGGCTGAATTATTTCTTAGTTAGAGTTTTTATCTTTTCGAGGTTTTGATGGCGGTTTTGAATAGGCTTTGTAGCTATTCTAACCATCCAAAACACTGGTAGCAGTACAGGGATTTTTTTCAGTACGGGATATCTTTCCTGCATGACCTTTAATCTTGGAAACAGCTTTGCGAAAATGTATCTTACTCTTCCTTTGGATTTCAGTTCATGTTGTACTTGGTTTTCAAAGGTGCCGTAAGTGCCGCCGTTCAAGATGTATTCGGCGGTGTGTTGTGTGTGTTCGGTATGTGTGTCGCCTTCAAACCACACCTTTGAAAGAGCGATGAAATCCTCGCATAACTGCCGCTGCCCAACGCTTTCAAAGTCGGCATAAATGCGCTCGAGATCAATATGCTCTTCATACTTATGCAGATAGGTGTTTATGTCTATAAATGTACGTATTCCTGTTCCGCCTTGGGCATAGTGCTTCATGCCGTGCGCTAAAAGATACTTAAAAAAAGTTGTTGGAGTGAACTCGTATTTGGTACCGAATGTGTTTGTGCACGTTTTCCAAGGATCGGCAAAAAGCGATGCATACTCTTCGCCTTCTGCGCCAAAAAGCTCACGGTGAACTTCAACGCTTGTGGCTGGTTGTTTGTGATATACATCGTGTACATCGTGACCTATGCTTTTGGCGGAGTAGCCAAGCGAAAGCATTGTTTGCTGCACTTTATCGGCATTGCTTTCGTCGATGAGCAGGTCAATATCTGACATGGTGCGATAGTCGCTTTGAGGGTACAATGCTTTAATTAGTATCCCTTTAAGTGGGATAAAGCGGATATCAGCCTTTGCGAAGGCTTCGCATAGCTGCTCAAAATCAGCCTGCTGCTGCAGGTCCTGCATCAGTGCTATGTCTCGCTCCTTGCAGAGCTTAACCATGATCTCCTGAGGTACAGCTGCATTGCTATGTTCAAGTGCATAGCAGACTATATTGGCAACGCTGTGGTGCTTTGACAGGGATAAAATCGCAGCGTAATCTATATTTTCACTGAGATTGAGTTGTTTGCCTTGCATCGCTGCACGCAGAAGGGATATCAGCAGCTCGCTCTCATTATTTTGTGTTGCCATATAGCTCAGCCCTTTCGCCCAAAGATGTTACGTAGCTTGAAATATAGTTTTCTTAACAAAAAGCTGCGCCAAATAAACATATAAGACCTATAGCCGAGATGTGAGAGGGGTATTCTTCTTTCGCCTCGGTAAAATTCGCTCACATAGCCTATTACACTGCTGTCTGCGATACCGTCTTCTAACGCAGTTTGATTATCTCCGCACATGGTATAGCTGCTGTCGCATACCTTGATCACCCTATGTAGGATATATGCACCGTTTTCACGTTGATAAAAGGCAATATCCCCTTGCTTCAATCTGCCGTTGGGCTTTGACAGTACCACTGAGTCTTGGCCCTCTCTCAGCAATGGGAGCATACTGGTCCCAGAGGGGTAGATGCGGAATATACCACCGCTGTCCAGCACTTCTCGAATAGTTTTGTCATACTCACTTAGGTTAAAGTGTTGCAGCTTACTCAAGGAGAGATGCCTCTCTCAGCGAATTGATAAAGCGGTCAATGTCAGATCTTGCGGTCTGTCCATCAATATTGTAATCGCTAAGCATATCTGCCAGAAGCTGCTCCTCGGTGACGTTGTTCTGCAGTTTCTCCCAAAGATATTTGCCTGTATCGTTAAGACGGATGATGCCGTTAAAGCTTCGGCTGGCTTCGCCGACTGCTACGACTACGTTTTGGCTACCGACCTTGCGCAGTATAAAGCCATTTTTGATCTTCATCTATATCGCTCCTTATCATAACCATTCTAGTTAAATTATAATGTAATATCTGATAAAAGTCAAGACAAAATCGGTATTGCTCAGCAATACCGATCTTGTCTTTATATGGAGAGGTCTAAGATGTTTTCTTATTCGTAGGTGAAGCATACGGAGTAAACAGTGATATCTCCGCCTGCTGCGCCGATGTGGATAGCGTCAAGCTTGTTTGCAAAGTCGTCGGAGCCAAAGGTTGAAACACAGCTGTTGTAGGAATACTTGACATAGCGGTTACCGTTTGCCCAGCCTGTTTCGGTGGCCGTTACCTTGCCCCAGCTTGAGCCGCCCGACCAACTCTGAAGAATGAACTCGATGTTTTCAGAGCCACTGTACTCCACATAGAAATGACCGTTAGAGGTGATAGATGTTCCCCAGAACGAACCACCGTTCTTGCCTGTATAAACAGACACTGCCTGATTCCAGCCTGCTGCGCTGTTTTCACCCCAGAAGAGAGAGACATATTCAGAGCTACTCGTTGTATCATCGGAGGCACTGCTGTCGGAATTGGTATTGTCGGATGTGCCGCTGTCAGTGCTGCCTGCAGAAGAACTGTCGGAAGAAGATGAGCTTGTAGAACCGGTATCATAACATACAGAAATAACCTTTATGCTTGCTCCCGCTGCGCCGACATGGAGCATATCAAGCTTGTTTGTAAAATCGCTTGTGCCGAAAGCAGCCTTGCAGTTGTCATAGGAGTATTTTGCAAAGTAGTTTCCGTTTGCGGTGCCTGTTTCGCTGGCTGTAACCTTTGCCCAGCTTTCGCCGCCAGACCAGCTCTGGAGTATAAGCTCTACTTTATCCTGAGTGCCGCTGTATTCTACATAAAAGTGACCGCCTTTGGTAATAGTGCTGGGGTCAAAACTACCGCCTGCACGGGTAGTTGCAACGGATACTGCCTGATCCCAACCCGATGCACTTGCGGAGCCGTAGAAGAGGGATGTGTAGCTGTTGGAGCTATCGGAAGAAGAACCACTTGAAGAAGAACCACTCGAAGAAGATCCTGAGGAACTACCGCCAGTGGAAGAACCGCCGTAAACTGAGCACACTGAAGAAGTGTTCTTTATACCGTTGGTATCGTGGAACAGTGTATTGCCCCATGTTGTAAGACTTGAACCATCCCAGCTGTTTGCGATGTCAAGATAATCGAGACCGCCGCTGTTACCCTTCCATGACCAGCCGAGGTAGCCTACACCCTTTTGCTCGCAGTAGCTCATGATGGTGTATTCATCAACGTCGCCATCGGTGTGCTGTCCGCCGAACTCGCCGATAACTACAGGCACGCCTGTAGAAAGAGCGTTGTCGATGTTTGTCTTAACTGTGGATGCGTTGCCGCCTGCGTATTCGTACATATGGATAGAAAATACGGTGTTTCCGTGGCTGTCGGCATTGAAAACTTCCTTGCCGTAGTTTTTGATAGAGTCGGGATACTGTCCCCAGCCTGCACTGTCGATCATCAGCATATTGTTGATGCCGGCATTGCGGAGAGATCTGATAGCGCTTTTGCAGCCTTCTGCCCAAGCGCTGCCGTTCCAGGAACCGTACCACTCGTTTGCTATGTTCACGATAACATACTCGGTATTGGAGTTTAGGATATCCTTCAGCTCGATCCAGTAGTTTACTGCTGCATTGAGGTCGGATGTGTTGTCGCTGCCTGTAGCATCATGCACTTCGAGAATGCACACTACCTTGTTTTGCTTGCACCAGTTTATGATGTCGGAGATCTCGGATGCAGATGTCTTGCTGTATTTCTGACCGTTACCAAGCACTATTCTTACAGTGTTAGCGCCAAGGGCAGCTGCCCCTTTGATTGAGGTTTCGGTGTAGGAGGTGTACCAAGCGTGGGGGATGTTAACACCTCTCATTTCAAATGTGTTGCCGTTTGCATCACGGATGGATGTGCCGCTTACATAGAAGCCGCCATCTGCCGCCGATGCATTGACGCTTATGCCGCTCATGCAGGAAAGCGTCAGGAATAAAGCCAGTAGTATTGCCGTCAGTTTGTTGACGGAGAGGGGCGTGTGCGTTTTTGCATTTGTCATGGGTGAGATACTCCTTATCATTGATTAACGCAGGTTAATATTTTTTAATATCGACTTAATCTTGCGTTAATATTAATCTATCACAACTTAATTTATTTGTCAATATTAATTTAGATTTTTTCTTCAAGTTAAAAGAAATTTGTGTATTTGAACAACGTTTCTTTTTGGGATTTGGGTAATATTCACATTGAGATTGTTAAATAAATGCCGATGTGTAGCCGTTTTGCGGCACTTTGTGTCATTGGAATGAGGTGGCTGATGTTAACGAAAAATTAACTTGTTTAAGGAAATAAATTAATTAACTTTTTAACTGAAAAGCCTCCTTGGATATCAAGGAGGCTTTGTGCTATTGTTGGGGCTTTGTGCTGTCTGCTTCTTTGCTGTTTACTGACACAAATTCTTGGTCTCTTAATAAAAGCAGCTCATTTTTTACTGCTCCTCTATGGAGAGCAATAAGCAGAGAGGAGTGTATAGCGTCAAATTCATTATATACGCTCTTTAAGGCTATATGCCTGAGTTTTGATTGTGCTGTCTTCGCTTGTGGCAGCTATATCACAGTATTTGGCAGCCTCTGTTGGCTTTCCTGTAATAATAAGGAGATGAGCAAGTGTTAGAGCCAGTTTGCACTTTACTAGGGCATCTGTAACAGCATTTGAACCCAAAGCTTTTTCCAGTTTTTCCGAAGCCTGCTGCGCAAAAAACAAAGCGAGCGTATCATCAGCTGCATCGCATGCAAGCCAATACAGGTTAAGCCAAAGCGTACCTATCAGAAGATTATCGCTTGCATTGACAGCCTCATTGATATGGATTGCCTGAAGATATTTCAATACGAGCTGATCGAATGGGGTGCTAAGGAATTTTTTGTCCTCAATAACTGGGTTATGCTGCTCTTTTAGGATTCGCTTGATGAATTCACGCTTAAATGGTATCATGCGGAAAAAGCTAAGATAGTGGTTGCTGTAGTGGCAATACGGGCAATTGAGTACATCAAACCAAAGCGGATCGCACTCTGCATAGTGTACACGTCCATCTGGGTCGTTCTTTCTCACTCGCATGATATTTTTGCGAAGGTTGCGCACATTTATCTCTTTACCGCATATCGGGCAAGCTTCGCTGTGCATCTGTGTA
This sequence comes from Oscillospiraceae bacterium, assembly GCA_045544715.1. Lineage (GTDB taxonomy): Bacteria > Bacillota > Clostridia > Oscillospirales > Ruminococcaceae > CAG-115. The sequence goes on from JAZPZN010000031.1 coordinate 48,899, forward strand.
TAGTCCATATCGTGAGCAGGCTCTTCAACTACGTGGCTGAATGAATATACGTCCGGAATAGCAAACTTTGGCACACGCATATTCTGTACAAAGCGCTCTGTTTTGTACAGCTCATTGTCAAGCCTACGGATTCTGTTGCTCATGTTTTCGAGAAGCTTCGCAGCCATATCGGGACAGTTTGTGAAGAAATTCCTCAGGTTTTTCTCAGAAATAGATACGCATATAGTATCCTCGAGTGCGATGCATGAGGCGCTTCTTGGCAGCTTGTCGAAAATAGCCATTTCTCCGAAAAAATCGCCTGCCATGATGCGTGATACCTCCGTGAGAGTACCAACGGCGCTCGTGAGATATATTCCCACCGAGCCTTTGAGTATTATGTACATCTCACTTCCGGGTTGACCTTCGTAACAGATATATTCATTTTGTGCGAAGGTCTTTGGCGAGGATATCGCCATAAGCTGTTTTACGGTCTGATCTTGAATCATTTTGTACCTCCATATTTATGATTGTGTAACAGTAGAGCCGGTTTCGGTAACAGAAACGGTATAATTGATGCCATTAGATTTGATGTAATAGGTTCCGACAGGCAGCCAAATATATGCATAGCCATCATCATGCACCGCATTAACGTCGTATTCGGAATACAGGATATCTAGGCTGTTATAGATAGTCACAGTTGATGGGTCGGTGCAAGGAATTGCTGCAAAGTAGACTGCTGTTCCTGCGGAGTTAGTAACGGTGTCACCATCGCTAATAGTATTGTTAGCTAGCTTGACAGAGCCGCCAATAATATTTGCTGTATTTTCATTTATGAGATAAAGATCTGCTCCATATCCATCCAGTGTAACAGTACCACCAGAAACTTTGAACAAGCAATCTGTTCCGGGTGCATAAATAGCTGAGCTGATTTTATTTTCAACATCTGCTGCATAAGCGTGAAGCTTACCTCCGCTTACACTGAATATACTTGTATCGCCGATCCATATAGCAGAACTCTCGGTTGTACCGGATGTATTTATTGTTAATGAACCATCAACAAGTTCAAACATAATATGATCACCACTGCCGACCGTTATTCTTGGTGTAAAAACAGTTCCGCCAAGCATGCGTGTTTCACCTGCAACGAAAATTAAAGCATTCATTGTTATATCAGAATTGATATCCAATGTTCCATACTGATTTATACATGTGCTGTCATCGGCTAAGCTGAAATTTCCACCGGTTATTGTAAGAATTCCACGATTATCAATAGTTGGATAAAATGTATCATTTGTATTCGTTTCTGTAATAGTATTGGAATCCGAACCGCCTATCAAAGTAACAGTAGCACTAGATGCAATATAAATACCGCTAACATCAGCAAGTATATTTACTCCGCTCATGGTGATGTTATGTATGCCGCTGTAAATATTAATAGCACAATTTACTGCTGTAGCGCTATTTCTTTGAGTGATAGTATAATCACCTGTCCAAGCGGTCTCCTCTGTCGCATCGCCCTGAGTTACGCCTGTTTCGGTGATGGCTATATCACCGTCCTCGGTGTAGAGCGTGCCGTCAAAAACCGCCTCGCCTGTTCTTGTTAGGGTGAAGATCTCGCTGAAGCTGTTTCCGCAATCGTAGGTGTATGTGATATCGCCTGTGATGTTGGAGAATACGCCAGTTGCCACATCGAAATCAGCGTTTGTCACATCAGATACCTTTGTGGGGTCAAAGCCTGTTATAGTCGAGGTATCAAATGTGGTTGCGTTGCACGGGATAGGGAAAGCGTTGCCGTTTGCTTTAAGATTGGTAAGATTTGTGTTTTGGGTAACATCAATATATGCCAATACAGAATCATAACAGAGCAAAGAGCTCAATGCAGTATTATTTCTCAAATCAAGCGAGGATATATCCGTACCATAGCATGCCAAATATTCGAGAGCCATGTTGTTGCTTACATCAAGTTCGGTTATGTTTGTGTAGTGGCAATACAGGGCTGTTAATGAAGCATTATTACTTACGTCCAACTCGGTAATATTGGTGCTATAACACTCAAGGCACTCCAATGCAGTATTGTTACTTAAGTCAAGATCGGTGATATCTGTATTGTAGCAATTCAAATCAGTCAGCGCTACATTAGCGCTTAAGTCAAGGGTGATTATGCTTAAGTTGCGACAATCTAAATCTTTAAGTGCAGTGTTATAACTTACGTCAAGCTTAGTTAAGCCTGTGTTTGAACAATCTAAATTTTCTAACAAGGTGTTATTGCTTAAGTCAAGTTCAGTTATATCTGTGTTGTAGCAATTCAGATCCGTCAAGGCAGCATTAGCACTTAAATCAAGAGTGGGTATATTTAAGCTGTTGCAATCTAAATATACCAATGCGGTGTTATTGCTTACGTCAAGCTCGGAAATACCTGTTGAATAACAACTAATATGTGTCAGATTTGGGTTGTTCTTTATGTCTAAACTTGTTAAGTTGGTGCTATGGCAATATATTCTTTCCAACTTGGTGTTGTGGCTAAGATCAATTTCTGCCACATCAGTGCTGTAAAATTGCAAATTGAGAAGTTCAGGATTATTACTTATGTCAAGCTCAGTGATACCCGATAAAGAGCAATATAGGTATTTTAGTGCTATAGCGTTACTTACATCTAGTTCTGTTAACTGTGATTGATATTGGCAATCCAACAGCGTCATCTCTGTAAAATACTCAATACCCTTTAAAGATGTTAATCCGCTACCGATAATTGTAGAACTACAATTTACACTTGTTATATTTGATATCTCCTCATCGGAGAGATAGCCATTTGTATCTGTATCGAAATTGGTGCTTACATAGGTGCGGAATATTTCATCAGGGAAGTTAGTGTCGTTGATTTCTACACCGAGGCTTATTGGCTTCCAAACATAATATTTACCGTCGTCTGTGCAGTCTGCTTCAGTGAGGTTATATATGTATGTTGTACCGTCGGACTTTGCAAAGGTGCGTGTTGCTTCATCGGGGAAGGTATCGTATATTACACATTCAAGTTCGTCGGTGCCGTTAGTGAGCGAACCATTTATTGTATCATTAACAACTCTGAGGGAGCCGCCTGTAACATTAACTGCATTGCTTGTATTTATGTCCGCTTCACCACCGCTGATAATGGTTGAGCCATTTGTCAACGACAGACCTCCGCTATTAGATATACCATACTGATTGCCGGATAAAATTGTTGAACCGCCATTTATTGTAACAGTTCCCCAATTTGCAAGGGCAGATGCAATATTAGTACCGATAACACTTATGGTACCAGAATTTACAGTTAGATCACCATTTGATTGAACTTTAATTGAATTTCCAAACTCGATATTTGCATTATCAACAATCGCACTTCCAGTGATTGTAATTCCATCAAAGGTGAAAGTACCATTACTAATTTTGAGTGTGCCACTAATGTCAAGTCCGCTTATATAAGTAGCGGTTGAATATAGTGCATTGTTATTTCCGCTCAGATCTACAATGGCATCATCTGAAATATACAAAACGCTCTTTGAGCTTTCACCCCTGATATATGTATTATTCATTGTGACATTATGAGTTCCGCTCTCAAATGTAACACATATATCGTCTATGGTGGTAGTGCTATTCTTCTGCGAAAGCACATAATCTCCCACAAAAGCATACTCTGCAGACATATCACCTTGAGTGATACCCGTCTCGGTGATCGTTACAGAACCATCATCCATATATACGGTACCGTCAAATTTAGGCACCCATATATAGAAACTGCCGTCATTAGCCGCATCGGTTTCTGCTATAGAGTAGGTATATTCTATTCCGTTCCATTCAGTGATATCTGTTGCAGATGGGAGTGTATCGAAAACACATACCTCAAGCACATCTCCGTCCGCATTTGTCAGATCGCCTACCTGCGAAGAATTGGCAAGGCGAAGCGAGCCGCCTGTTACTACAGCCGAACTATTGTTGTTGAAGTCTTCAACGGCACCGCCCTGTACATTTAACGAGCCTCCCGTCTGAGAATAAGTGCCATTGTTGTAGATTCCGTAACCCCAGATTACGCTGCCGATTCCGGTGGCATTGAGCGTTCCCGAGTTTACAGTAAGAGTTCCCTCATTGTCAACACCTGCGGAATCGCCCTGTGCACTGACAGTTGCGCCATTGAGGGTGAGAGTTCCTGCATTGTAGATTCCAAAGTTGTCGGCTGTAAGAGTAAACTCGCCGCTTTCTATTTTGAGAGTACCACTGTTGTAGATACCGCTGATTCCATCGGTAGTAGCGGAAAGTGTATTAGCGGAAGTGCCATTGAGAGCTACCTCTGCACCGCTGTTGATGGTGAACATATCACTATCAGCGGAAATATTGATTCCGTCAAGAGTGAGATTGTGAGAGCCGCTCTGTACGCTGATAGTTGCAGTGAGCACATTGCTGTCAAGTTGGGTAATAACATAGTCGCCTGTCCAGGCTATTTCTTCAGTGGCATCACCTTGCAGCACTCCTGTTTCAGTAATGACTATATTACCGTTATCAGTGTAGAGTATGCCGTCGAAGGGGATATCTACTTCTTCCCCTGTTCTGACTAGCTTGAAATTAGCGGAATTTCCCTGTCCGCAGTTGTAAGTGTAGGACGCATCGCCTGTTATGTTTACCAGCCTGTTGGCAGCAGGATCGTAGTAGCAATTTGTCCAGTTAGAAGCATTTGCTGCATCAAAACCGCTAATTTGTGAAAGAACATATACAGTTGCGTTGGATGGTATCACATATTCATTTCCCTCTGCGGTGAATGCTGTCAGCGCAGCATTGTCGGAAACATCTAAAAATGCGAGCTTACAGTTATTGCATTCCAAAGTTTGAAGAGCTGTATTAGCAGATACATTCAGCGAAGATATGCTGTTGTCTGAGCAACAAAGCGTTTGAAGGTTTTCGTTGCTGCTAAGATCGAGTGCGGTTATCTTTGTGGAATTACAGCTCAGATATTCCAAAGCATAGTTTTGACTGAGAATAAGCTCAGAGATGGTAGTGTTATTGCAAACTAAGTTTTCAAGATACCCGTTTTGGGATGTGTCTATAGAACTCAGTGCGGTGTTTTGAATATCGATCGCTGTCAAAACAGGATTATTACTGAGGTCAAGATAGCCAATAGATGTATTGCTGCACTCAAGAATTGTAAGCGCAGAATTTTTACTAACATCCAGCACGGATAAGCCAGTATCTCCGCAGTACAGCGCACTCAATGCAAGATTGCAGGTGGTGTCAAGCGTGGATAGTGCTGCGTTATAGCTGCATTTCAGCGTTGCTAACTGCGTGAAGTGCTCAATACCTTGCAGTGATGCTATACCGCCGTCGGTTTCTGCGGTTCCGCTTACATCGATAGATGTAATACTGGAGATTTCTTCATCTGTAAGATGTCCGTTTTGATCTATGTCAAAGTTTGTTGAGATATAGCTGCGAAGGGCAGAATCGGGAAAGTTTACATCATCAATAGCAAGTCCATCGATGGTAGGTTCGTCGGGGTCGTCATCAATATCCCCTGGATTGGTTGTAGTATCGGGGATGGTAGTTACAGGTGTAGTAGTTACAGGTGTAGTGGTTACTGGTGTAGTGGTTACAGGGGTAGTAGTTACAGGAGTAGTGGTTACAGGAGTGGTAGTTACAGGAGTGGTAGTTATAGGTGTGGTAGTAATCGGCGCAGTAGTTGTTGGTGCTGAAGTGGTGGTCCGAGATGGTTTTGATGGTGGATAGTATTTGCTGGTGGTAGTATATGGTGTTGTGGAGGACGTGACTTCAGGAGTAACTACAGTTGTGGCTGTTGTTACAGTCGAGGCAGCTGTAGTTTCTTCAGGGGTGGTTTCTGGTGTGCTTGCAACAGTGGTCACATCAACTTCGGGCTCTTCGGGCAGAACTGATGCAGTTGTTGCGGGTACTGTAATTGTAGTGCTGGAGGGACGGTGTCCTCCGGGCGCAGGTTTTCGACCAGTTGTTGTGGTTGCTGGACGTGTTGTATGCACAGGTCTGCTTGTTGTGGCAGAACTGTCGAGTGTGGTATCATCAGGTGTTGAGCTGTTCTGAGTTGTTACCTCCTCTTCAGGCTTTTCGGTGGGCATAGTATTGCTTGCAGGGGGGCGGTGCTCGTCATCGTGATCTGATTTGCTGTCATCGCTATTGGGTCTTCCGTGTTCTCTGTCATCCTTGTCATCGTCAGGATCTTTACGATGCTCATCGTAGTGAGGAATCTTTTTCCCGTCGTGGGGCGATCGATGGTCGTTAATATTGATCTTTCGCTCGGTGATCTCATCCCACAGTTCTTCGGTAGAAATATACATATCGTGGCCGCTATATGAGGAAACATACATATTCACGATATCATCATCACTTATTTCAGAACGATCGATAGGATCAACGTTGTCAGTGTCTTCATCAATGAGCTCCTCAACATATATAGTGATTATCTCATCCATTTTAATACAAGCTTTGTAGCCTGCAGGTATCTCGACTTCTTCTTCAACATGGCTTCCGTCGGGCATGATTCGATGGCAGACTACTGTACCACCATAAACATATACATCGGTGTATGCGTCGCCGTTAGCATCCTGCTTTACATCCGCTCTGAAGAATGTGCCACGTACTGCAAGGACTGCGTTGGGTGTGTTAACGACATATTCCTCATCGTGGGCAAGCGGCTTTGTAAGCTCATTTGTCATTGAGCCACGTTCAAGGGCGATGGTGGTCATACCGCTATCAGAGGCACCGAGACTTTCAAAGATAGCACGACTGTTTTCTTCAAGTTTGATATATTTGTCGTAATCAAGGACCAGTCTCGAATAACTGTCATCAGAGGTAGTCAGTGCATATCCGTCATACAATTTCATGTCCTGATATGCCGCATATTCGCTGCCGTTATTTTCTGCCATAACTTGACCAAGTAGCTCAGATACACTGATGCTGCGGTAACCTTTTGTGTTGTTCGACAGCAATACGATCAACAATATGACTGCAATAATTATAATCAATGCAGCGGATATTAAGATGATCCTACCTTTTTTCGATTTCAGAAACTCCACCATGCGTTTTCTCCTGTTACTTTATAAATCCATCCGAGGCTAAAACTTCCAACGATGTTCGCTGATCGATATAGTTAGATGTCTCAATAAGTATGCTTGCACCTGAAAGGTGTTTTTCATAGCTTTCATAAAACATATTTTTATCGATCTTACCGCTGCCCCATGGCTGATGCAGATCGCTGACTAGATCATTATCATTAAGATGAACATGCTTTACATATTTTCCAAGCCGCTCAGCCCAAATATAAGGCTTGATCATTGAAATGGCTGCGTGAGCATAGTCAAGACACACACCGTAATTCTCAAACCTGTTAAGTCTTGCTGAAAGCTCGCACATCAGATCGGGAACTGTATCGAACATGTTTTCAAGATATATGGAAATATCAGAATGTTGGGATAGTATATCTGACCATATTATTGTGTTCGTATCCAACCAGCTGTTTATGTATGCCTCAGAATTGAGAAACGGATTGTAGTTTGTGTGAAAAACCACTGCTGATGCATTCATGCGCTGCGCAGCGGAAATGCTTTGCTCAATACGATACAGTGATATCTCTTTAATCTTTTCGTCGGGGCTGAATGGTATGACATCAAAAAAAGCCCCGTGCATCGTGCAAAAACAAGGAAGAGAATGCTGCTTATAGCTTTTTTCGATAGCCAAACAATGCTCCTCATTGTCAAGCACTGCGGGGCTGAAAAAATCATTGTATTCAAAGCCCAGAGAGTATTCCTTTGCTAAATCAAGGCTCTCGGCAATGGTGTTTAGATTTGGTATGATCAAAATCTGTTTCATATTGTTCACATCCCTGAATAGTTGTTAATCTCAACAATGGAATAGACAAACACGCTTTTGGATTTGCCCTTTAGTGGTATCTCGCCAACTTCTTCTACAGTGATCCTATCTTTGATCACTTTATATACCGAATCGCTGATGTATACCTTCCCTCGGGGGGCATTGGCTTCCAGACGGGCTGCCGTGTTGACGGTATCACCGATTGCAGTATAGTCCATGCGGAAGTCACAACCGATATTTCCAACGACTGCTGGACCGCAATTTACTCCTACACCAAAGCCAACCTGTTTGCCAAAACGTTCAAATAGATCTTTTTCAAGAGTTTCGCCGCCCTTGGCGATATCCCATGCGGTAAGCACTGCTTTATACACATAGTCGTCGGTATCAAACGGAGCATTAAAAACAGCCATGGTCGCATCTCCGATAAATTTGTCAAGTGTGCCACCGTGACGGAATACACAAGAGGAGGTGTGTTCAAGATATGTGTTGAGTATCTCGACCACCTGTTCAGGCTCAAGACTTTCTGAAAGCGGTGTAAAACCTCTGATATCAACAAACAGGACAGCGATATCTCTGTTTTCGCCACCAAGCTTTATCTCGTATGTTCCGCTTTTCGTGATCTCGCTGACCACCTGTGGTGCAACATATTTGCTGAAAGCCTTTTCGACCTTACGCTTAGCAAGATTTGCCTTGTAATAATGTACTGCAGTAAAATAAACAGCTATCAGCACTGCCGTAACAGGCAGAACCAGCACATTGCCTGTAAATCCCATGTTGAACAGTATCAGTCCTGCAATTAGCTTTAATGCTGCTGCGGATACGCAAATAACGATCGTCTTTGCAACACTGAGTTTTTCGCATACAAACATCAATATAGCTGCCAAAATTGCTGCTATCAAAGCATCCAGCCATACAGGAACAGCGGTAAGAGTTTTGTTTTCCATTATAGCTTGTATCACATTTGCGTGGATCTCAACACCATACATCTGCTGACCACGCTCAACAGGCACATAATATGCATCCATCATTCCTGCTGCATAGGCTCCTACAAGAATGATGCAGTCATCAAA